>JANNGC010000855.1:0-1815 GCA_031380445.1 Pedosphaera sp. | reverse complement strand
CGGCGGATTTCTCCGAGACAAAATTCGTCTGCAAACCCGCGCCGCTGTCCCGCAGCGAGCCGCCGACGATTTGCTTCACTTTGCCTTCGTGCAGATCAATGCAAGGTCGAAACACGGCGGGAGCGTAGCGAACAGACGGAGCGACGCCAATCTCGGAGGTGGTGGAAATGGCCGCGCATGATTTCCCTCTCGCCGTGGAAACCTCAGTCGCGCAGGCTCGTCAGCACACCGATGAATTTGCTCCGCCATGCTCTTTCCGCCGCGCTGCTCGCCGCGCCGCTCTTCGCCGCCGACCAACCGCAGTGGGGGCAGGCGTGGACGCGCAACATGGTTTCCAATGAGCGCGGTCTGCCCGCCGACTTCGATCCGAGGACGGGGAAGAACATCAAGTGGACCGCCAAGCTGGGGAACGAGACTCATTCCACACCGGTCGTGGCGAACGGTCGCGTCTTCATTGGCACGAACAACGGCGACCCGCGTGACCCGAAGCATCAGGGCGACCGCGGCGTGCTCATGTGCTTCGAGGAAGCCACGGGGAAATTGCTCTGGCAGCTCGTGGTGCCGAAGCGCGAGGAGGACAAGTATCACGACTGGCCCAAGTGCGGCATCTCCTCGCCCGCCACCGTGGAAGGCGACCGTGTTTATGTCGTGGACAATCGCGGCGCAGTGCTGTGCCTGGATGTGAAGGGCATGGCGAATGGAAATGACGGGCCGTTCAAAGACGAAGGCGCGTACATGGTGCAAGGGCCGATGGCCGACGCGACGAATCAAATCACGACGCGCGCCACCCAACTCGAAACTCCCAACTCGAAACCCGAAACCAAACTCACGCCCGGCCCGCTCGATGCGGACATCTTGTGGAAATTTGATCTCACAGCGGGCGCGGGCATCTGGTCGCACGACGGTTCGCACAGTTCGATTCTGATTCGCGGCGATCATCTTTATCTGAACTCCGGCACGGGCGTGGATAACACGCACCGGAAAATCCGCACGCCCAACGCGCCCGGCCTCGTGGTGCTGGACAAGAAGACCGGCGCGTATCTCGCGCGCGACGACGAGCGCATTGCGGCGGAGACGTTTCATTGCAACTGGTCTTCGCCGTCGCTCGGCGTGGTGAACGGGAAGGAGACGATCTTTTTCTGCGGCGGGAACGGCGTGGTGTATGGCTTCGAGCCGCTGGAAAAAAATCATTCCACTCGCGGCGGTCTCGCGAAGTTGAAGAAAATTTTCCAGTTCGACTTCGATCCCGACGCCCCGCGCACGGAAGTCCACCGTTTCACCACCAACCGGCGCGAGGGGCCGAGCAACATTTACGGGATGCCGGTCTTCCTCGACGGCAAGCTTTACGTCGCGGGCGGCGGCGACATTTTCTGGGGCAAGAACGAAGCGTGGGTGAAGTGCATTGACGTGACGAAGACGGGTGACCTCACGCGCACGGCGCAAGTCTGGTCGTATCCGCTGGAGAAGCACGTCCTGGCCACGCCCGCGATTTTCAACGGACTCATCTTCATCGCCGACATCGGGCGCAAGATGCACTGCGTGGAGGCGGCGACGGGAAAACCCATTTGGACGCACGACATCAAGGGCGACTCGTGGGCTTCGCCCTACGTCGCGGATGGCAAAGTGTATCTCGGCACGCGCGCGGGAAATTTCTACGTCTGGGCCGCGACGCGCGAGAAGCAGGTGCTGATGGAGGCGGAACTCAAGACGCCCATCAGCGCCACGGCCACGGCAGCGAACGGCGTGCTCTACGTGGCGACGATGCAGAATCTCTACGCCATTCAGGCGCGCTGACTTTTTATAGTGGGGCAGCCG
>JANNGC010000831.1:0-10551 GCA_031380445.1 Pedosphaera sp. | reverse complement strand
AAAACATTTCGACCCAGAGCACCGAAAAACCTGTTGCACACCAAATTACAGGTCGCTATGTTCCGCGCTCCGTTGATGGGAAACGGGCCGGGCCGAAGCGTGCGCAAGCTGCTCCGGCGTTTTTTATCGGGTAAGAGATTACCGCAAACCAACTCCATGTGAGGGTGATTTTGCGACGTTCAGCGAAAGAAAAATTTTATGCCAATGCAGCCAGCAAGAGTGAAGTTTCGGAAGATGCACCGCGGCAGTCGCGCGGGCCTCGCGACGAGCGGCAACACCGTTGCCTTCGGCGAGTACGGCCTCATGGCCCTCGAACGCTGCTGGCTCGACACCAAGCAAATCGAAGCCGCGCGCGTCGCCATCAACCGCAACATGAAGCGCCGTGGCACGGTGTGGATCCGCATCTTCCCCCAAAAGTCTTACACCAAGAAGCCGCTCGAAACGCGAATGGGCAAAGGCAAAGGGCCGCTCGAATCGTGGGTCGCGGTCATCCGCCCGGCCAACGTGCTGTTTGAAGTGGACGGTGTGCCGGAGGCAATTGCTCGCGAGTCCTTGCGCCTCGCGGCCACGAAGCTGTGCATTCGCACGAAGATGATTTCCCGTCACACTCACGGTTGATGAACTATTACGCCGACGCCCAAACGTCGGCGCTTTCTTTTATGAAGTACACGGAACTGAAGGATTTGACGGTGCAGGAACTGACGGCCAAGGGCCGCGACCTGCGGCAGGAAGTTTTCAACCTGCGTCTGCAACAGGCGAGCAGCCAGTTGGAGAAACCCGCGCGCTTGCGCACCATCCGCCGCGACATCGCGCGGATCGAAACGAAAATTACCGAGTTGCAACGGAAGCAGACGGCCACGGCCGCGTAAGGAAACCCACCGACTATGTCAGAGACTGTCCAAACCCCAACGGCCGCGCGCGGCAACCGCAAGGAACGCGTCGGCGAAGTCATTTCGGCCAAGATGGCCAAGACCATCGTGGTGCGCGTCGAGCGGCGCTTTCCGCACCCGAAGTTCCGCAAGGTCATCACGGCCTACAGCAAATTTTACGCGCACGACGAAAAGGGCGAAGCCAAGCCCGGCGACAAGGTGCTCATCCAGGAAACCCGCCCGCTCTCGAAGCTCAAGCGCTGGCGTCTCATTGAAGTGGTGGATCGTGGCGAGCAGATCGCCCCCGTTGCGGCCCAAGCCAAGTAAGATTTTATGCTCCAAATTCGCTCCATTTTAGATGTGGCTGACAACACCGGGGCCAAACGGGCCGCCACCATCGGTGTTCTCGGCAAGAACCAGAAGTACGCCGGCATCGGCGACGTCATCAAATGCCACATCAAGGAAGCCGCGCCGGACGGCTCGGTGAAAAAAGGTGAAGTGCATGACGCCGTGGTCGTCCGCACCCGCCAGATCACCCGTCGCAGCGACGGCTCGTATCTGCGTTTTGATTCCAACGCCATTGTCATCATTGACAAGGACCGGAATCCCAAGGGCACCCGCATCTTCGGCCCTGTCGCCCGCGAACTGCGCGACAAGAAGTTCATGAAGATCATTTCACTCGCGCCGGAGGTCATCTGAGTATGAAGCTCAACACCAAAGTCAAAATCCACGTCAAGAAGGGCGAAGAAGTTGTCATCATCGCCGGCTCGAACAAGGGCAAGCGCGGCAAGGTCATCGAAGTGCAGCGCAGCAGCGGCCGCATCATTGTCGAGGGCGCGTGCATGATCAAAAAGCACGTCAAAAAGAATCAGGCCAACCCGAATGGTGCCATTGTTGAGCGCGAAGGCACCGTCCACGCCTCGAACGTGATGTTGGTGTCAGTCTTCGACGCGAGCAAGAAGCGCAAGACGGCCACGCCGGCCAAGGCGTAAGCCTGATAGATTTCACGAAGAGCGGCTGGAGAAATCCAGCCGCTCTTTTGTTTGCCGAGTTACTTCGGACTACTTCGTCGGTGAGTAGTCGGTGGCCTTCAGGTAGGTGGACTTCACTCCAGCCATGCCGCCTTCGGTCAGGGAACCGCCGGCTTTTTTCTCCGATGCTGCCTTGGCCGCAATCCAAGCGGGATCGGCGCGAAAAGCAGCAAAAGATGCGGCTGCGGCCTCCTTGCTTTTGTGTGCGATGATGTAAATGAGTTTCCGATTTGTGACTTTCTCTGTCGCTTCCCGCACGGCTCCCTCTCTCATCGTAGAAAGAAGCTTTTGCGCTGGAACTTTTACGCTGTCATCGGACCGTGATGTCAAAAGACCAACCGACAAATCCACCAAATTTAGGAGTGTTTCAGCTTGGCGCGGATCGCTAGGGGCAGGCGCACTCAGATGCCAATAAGCTATGTTTTCCATTCCGTGTTTGGCGAACAGGTTCACGGTGTGGTCGCGAAAGCGTGCGTCAAGCACGCCGAGATTGCCTTCGCTAGCCGTATATTCGCGCAGTTCGAAGACGCGCGGCTCGGCTTTCGACGACTTGATGGCGGGCGAATAATCCGTCGGCTCCATGAAATAGGATTCGATTCCGTTCTTCACCAGCAGCGGGCCGTTGGCCTCGGAAGCTTTGGCCGCTGCCTTCCACTCGGGATCTTGGCCAAACGCCGAAAACGATTTCTTCGCCGCATCCCGGCTGGCGTGGGCGAGCACGTAGATGAGCAGGTTGTTCGTGTTCTCAATCGGCGTCCAGTAGCCGATGTTCTCGATCCCGTGCTTCTCGAAGAGCCGCACGGTGTGGTCGCGGAAGCGCGCGTTCAAATCATCCAGCTTGCCTGGCGCGGCGTGGTAAATGCGGAGTTCATAAACGCGCGAATCTTTGAGATCGGCGGCGGAAACAAAAGCGGCCCCGGCGAAAAGCGCGGCAGCGGTGAGCGTGAGCAAAGTGTTCATGCGCGGAAGGGTTGGGGTTGAGCGTGGAATGATCAATCTTCAATTCCCCGACGGCGGAGCAAAGCAAGACGACGAGGCCGGAAAGCCTCGTCACCTGTCGACACGAATGTCGGCGTTACGTAACGCCGGCTTTCCAGCCGGCAGTGAGCGAGACATTCCTGTCTCGTGTGCCAGCACTTCCAAACAGACTTGCGCCCTCGGTTTTTGAAATTTGGATTTTGCCCCCTGCCCTCTCCCGCTACCCTGCGCGCGCATGTCTGAACAGATTGACACCCTCGGCATCATCGCCGGCGACCTTGCGCTGCCCCTCGTGCTCGCGCAGCAGGCGCGCGCGCTGGGCGTGCGCCGTCTCGTCGCCGTCGGCTTCGAGGGCCTGAGTAACCGCGAACTCGAACCGCTCGTGGACAAGATGATCTGGCTGCGCCTTGGCCAGACCTCGAAAATGATCAGTGCCTTCGTCGAGAACGGAGTGAAGCATTGCGTGATGGTCGGGAAAATTGCGCCCAAGAGCTTCCTTGATGCGCGCCCCGACCTCCGCACCATCACTGCGGTGTTCAAGTTAAAAGAGCGCAACGCTCACACGCTCTTCAGCTTGCTCGCGGAGGAATTGCAGAAGGACGGCGTGAAACTCATCGAGCCGATTCCGTGGCTCCAGCCGATAATGCCCGGCCCGGGCTTTCATCTCGGCGCGAAGCTCTCCGACGAGCAGCGCGAGGACGTGAACTTCGGCTTCCGCATCGCCAAGGAAATTTCCCGCCTCGAGATCGGCCAGTCCGTGGTCGTGAAGCGCGGCTCGGTTCTGGCCGTGGAAGGTTTCGAGGGCACCGACAAATGTCTCCTGCGCGGTGGCGAACTCTCCGGCAAGGACGGCGGCGCGGTGGCCGTGAAAGTGGCGAAGGAAAAGCACGACATGCGCTGGGACATCCCGTGCGTCGGCGCGCAGACGATGGAAATGTGCGTCACCGCCCGGCTCTCCGTGCTCGCCATCGAGGCGGGCAAGACGCTGCTGCTCGATCAGGAACGCGTCGAGGCCATCGCGAAGAAGCACAAGATTGCGGTGGTCAGTGTGGAATGATTTTTGTGCCTTGGCAGGCATGGCGTCGTCGCTCCGCGCGCGCCGGTGCGGCGCAACTTAGCTCCGAAGTTCTCGAACTGCTCTGGCCCGGCGAGCGCTGAACGACGACGCCCGACCACTTGAATCTCTGGCGCGCGCCCTCGTTCCTGCTATTTTCGGCGCATGGCTTCCATCGTCACAGGACTGCTCGCCGCGCTTGTCGCCACGAACCAACCGTCGGCGGTCAGCGATTTCGTCCACGAACGGACGGGCGCGAAAATTGAAATCACCAGCCCGAACGATCCCGTCGAGCAGGAATACCTGCGCCTGCTCCTCGCCGACCAATCCGCTGACGAAGAGACCGACCGCTGGATGGCCGAGAACGACCGCCTCGCCGCCACCGGCGCCGGCGACAGCGCGGTCACCTTGCGCCTGCGCCTGAAGCAACGCTTCGAGCCGGTCGAGAAATCCTACCGCGATTTCCTCGAACGCCATCCCAAGCACGTCAAAGGTCGCCTCGCCTTCGGCAGTTTCCTCAACGACCTCGGACGCGAGGACGAAGCCGCCGCGCAATACCTCGCCGCCCGCGATCTCGATCCGAAAAATCCCGCGCCGTGGAACAACCTCGCGAACTACTACGGCCACAGCAGCCCCGTGACCAATGCCTTCGTCTGCTACGAGAAGGCCATCGAACTCGACCCGGGCGAGCCGGTCTATTTTCAGAACTTCGCCACCACCGTTTACCTCTTCCGCCGCGACGCCACGAATCACTACGGCATTTCCGAGCAGCAAGTTTTCGACAAAGCCATGTCGCTCTACCGCCGAGCGCTCGCGCTCGCCACGAACGACTTCAAGCTCGCCACCGATCTCGCGCAAACCTATTACGGCATCAATCCCCCGCGCGTGCGCGATGCTCTGCAAGCGTGGAACGACGCGATGAAACTCGCCAGCGACGACGCGGAGCGCCAAGGCGTGCGCCTGCACCTCGCGCGCTGGCATCGCACGGCCGGTGATGTGGAGTCCGCGCGACGGGAATTAAATCAAATCAGCGATCCGTCGTTCACCACGATGAAGGGCAACATCCTCAAGAGCTTGGAGAAAAAAAATCCCGGCACCAACGCCGGGCCGCAAACGCCGCGACCGTAAGCCAGCTCCCCCGATCAGCGGCGCGTCTTGCGACGCGGCCTCAGTTGCCTTCTCCCAACAAGCGCGGCCCCTTCTCCGCGAGCGGCAGCCAGATGCGGAAGGTCGTCCCCTGCCCCACGTTGCTCTCCAACTGGATGCGCCCGCCGTGGTCGCGCACGATGCGCTGCACAATCATCAGACCGAGGCCGCTGCCTTTTTTCTTCGTGGTGTAGAACGGCTCGAAGATGCGGTTGAGCATCTCCTGCGGGATGCCGCCACCGGTGTCGGCGACCACGAGGCACACGCCGTCCTCGCGCCGCTCGGTGCCGAGCGTGAGCACCCCGCCGCGCGTCGAAGCCTGGATGGCGTTCTTGCAGAGGTTCACCAGCACCTGCTTGATCTGCGCGGGATCAATGGGCGCGAGCGGCAGTTTGGCGTCCAGTTTTTCCTCCACGCGCAATCCACGGTTTTCAATTTCCGGGCGCAACAGTTCCAGCGTCTCGCGCACGACGTCATTCAACGAGGCGGGCTGAAGTTGCAACGGCGCAGGGCGGATGGCCTGGAGGAACTGCGTGATGATGTAGTCGAGCCGGGTGATTTCGCCCTTGGCCACGCCGAGGTATTGCTCGGTCTTGAGCGCGATGTCCATGACGTCGGCGCTCACGCTGGCGGTATCCTTGGCCCGCCCGCTCACCGCGCGAATTTCCGGCACGAGCTTCTTCAGCTTGCGCGCCTCGCGTTCGAGCAGTTGCAGATGAATGCTGAGCGCGTTGAGCGGATTGCCGATCTCATGCGCCACGCTGGCCGCGAGCAAGGTGAGCGCCTGGCTGCGTTCGGTCTCGATGGCGGCGTGCGTTTTGTCGCGCGCCTCGGTGGCGTCGTGGAGGATCAGCGCGAGTCCGGTGCTGCCGCGTTTCTCCGCATCCAGCGGGGCGGCATAGACGTGGAGAAAACGCGGGCGCGGGTAACTGATTTCCAACTCATGCCGGGCGACACGCCGCCCGCCCGCACGATCCATTTCGGAAAGCTCCTTCCAATCCAGGCCCGGTAGGATGCGGCGGATGTGTTGTCCTTCCGCGTCGTCAGGCAGACCGAGCAGCCGTGTCGCTGATTCGTTGAAGTAGGCCACGCTGCCATCCGCGTCCACGACCAACACGCCGTCCTCGATGGTGTTGAAAAGTGTTTCGAGGAAAGCGTGCTCGTGCGCGAGCCGCTCGACGACGGTTTGCAGACCTTCCTTGTCGAGACGGGGCAGCCGTCCGAGAACGCGGTCGAGAAAATTGGACTTACCAGCCACGGCTCAAAACCACTTCTTTCTCCTGAAGTACAGCCACGTCGCCACGGTGGAGACGGCCATCACGATGCCCGCGATCAGGTAGCCGTGCTGCCATTCCAGTTCCGGCATGTCCTTGAAGTTCATGCCGTACCAGGTGCCGATCATCATCAGCGGCGTGGTGATGGCGGTGATGATGGTGAGGAACTTCACCACCTCGCCGGTCTGGTTCGACGACATGTTCAGGTAAATCTGGAGGATGCCCGTGAGCGAATCCGCGTAGCTCTGCGCCATTTCCGAAATGTGGTAGAGCGCGTCATAGACGTTCCGGTAGTAGGGCACGAGATGCGGGCGAATCAGTTTGAATTCGCCGCGCGCGAACCGCGCCAGCACTTCGCTCTGCGGACCGATGATGCGGCGCAGGTGGAAGACTTCCTTCTTCACCGCGAGGATGCGGTTCAAAGTTTCCTTGCTCGGATGGGCCAGCGCGGCGGCCTCGATCTCGGCGATCTCGATGGAGAGTTCTTCGAGCGCGGGTTTGTAATTCTCGACCAGCGTATCGAGCAGCTTCTGCGCGACGCGATCCGGCGCGCGAGCCACGCCGAGCGTGCCCTTCACGCACATGTCCTCGACCTGCGTGATCGCGCGCAACGGCACGGTGTGGTAGGTGACGAGAAAGTTTTTCCCAAGAAAGAAGTTCAGCTCGCTCGTCGCGAACACGCCGTCCTTGCGGCTGTAGTCCACGCCGTGAATGACCATGAAAAGATACGGGGAGAACTTGTCCTCCTCCTTCGGCGAATACTCTTCCACCTTGGGCGACTGGCTTTCATTGATGCAGTCCTCGACGGAGAGCGGGTGGAAATGAAAGATCCCTTCGAGGATGAATTTCGCATCCTCAATCGTGGGGTTCTCCAGATCGATCCAGAGGAAAAGATTCGTGTCACTGAGCAGCGTGGGCATCAGGAATCGCTGCAAGTCCGTGCTGTGCAGCTTGCCTTGGGTCGTGAATGCAAATGAGCGAATCATGCGTTGCGAGCCGCGGCCACGCCGACGACGGGGAAACTTAGTCGCGAGAGCGAGGGTGAGGCAAGCGAGCAAGCGGAGGTGAAGAAGGCTGACGAACAACCCAACCGCGCATCGGAGCCTGGCGTTCAAAAACGGTGCAACGCACGCTTCGCTGCGGGCCTGTCTTCAATCCTGAAAGGATTGAAATTATTTAGCCCAGGGTTGCGCCGCCGGGGCGCTACCCTGGGTTCACGCCCCCAAATATTTCCTCAACCCTTACAGGGTTGAGGACCGCATCACATCGCCAACCCACCGTAGCGTCTCGGCGACGCAATGCTGGGCTGGATTACCCGAATCCTTTCACGATTCAAAGACGGGCGGCGAAGGGTTGCGAACGAAATCAAAGTCTGAATGCCGCGCCCCACTACGCCGCGTGCGCGCCGCGATAGACGCGCGGCACGCGGTAGGTGATCCCGGTCAGAATCTCCCACGGCACCGTGCCGCACCATGCCGCCAGTTCCGTCGCCGTGATTTCCTCGCGACCCTGTTTTCCAATCAGCACCGCCTCATCGCCCGACCGCACGCGCTTCAGCCGTGAAACATCCACGAGCGTTTGATCCATCGTGACCCGGCCCAGGACGCGGCAGCGTTGGCCGTGCAGCAAAACCTCGGCGCGATTGCTCGCCGCGCGCGGATAGCCGTCGCCGTAGCCCGCCGTGAGTGTCGCGACGCGCATTTTTCGTGGCGCAACAAACGTCCCGCCGTAGCTCAAGGGCGTGCCACGCGGAATCTCCTTCACCAGACTGACGCGGCCTTTCAGCGCCAGTGCAGCGTGCAGATGAGCATCAGTAAGTTTGCCTAATCGCCTGCGCCCGGGCGGCACGATGCCATACACAAGCAAGCCTGGACGCACCACGTTGCAAGAATCATCTGGCTCATGCAGCAACGCCGCGCTGTTCTGCGCGTGAATGAGCGGGGGCAAAATCTTCTCAGCACGCAACGCCTCGATCACAAAATCAAACCGCCGCCGCTGCTCACGGGAAAAAATGGCGTCGTCTTCGGCGGAAGCGAAGTGCGTGTAAAGTCCGGCCACCGACAGATGGCGCAGCGCCTTCATCCGCTTCACCAAATCTACCGCGTCCGCCACCGCCACGCCGAGCCGCCCCATGCCCGTGTCCACCTTCACTTGCACGTCGGCAATTTTCTTCTGTCGCGCCGCCGCCGCCTCAAACGCCCGCGCTTCGGCGAGCGAGGAAATCGTCGGCATCACGCCATCACGCACGGCCGGCTCAACTTCCTGCGGCAGACATGCGCCGAGCATCAGGACCGGCCAGCCGCGCCCCACGCTGCGAATGGCTTGTGCCTCCACCAGATTGGCGACACCGAAAATATCCGTCCCGCTCTGCATGAGCAGCGCGGCAATTTGCTTGAGTCCGTGGCCGTAGGCGTCCGCCTTGACCACGGTGATGATGTTCTTCTGCGGCCCCATGTGATGCCGAATCCACGCGAGGTTCCCGCGCAACGCGGCGAGATCAATTTCCGCCCAGCAACGGTAGGCGCTGACCGGGATCACTTCCGCTCCACGTAATAGACGGTGCGGTCCGGCCCCTTGATGTCCGCCGCGCCGAGCGCGCCCGGCCCCTTGGCCACCAGGTCACTCATCAGCGCGTTGTAGTCTGGGGTCTTGCACCAGGCGCGTATTTCGATCTGCGTGCCGTTATCAATGAACTTGGTGTTCGCCACCGTAGCCGGCGGATCTTTCAGCACGCGCGCGTCCGCATTCGCCAGCGACAGCAGCGCCGCATGCGCCTTCGCCAAGTCCTGACCCGCGCCAATGCCGAACTGCAAATCCGCGCGGCGCGTCGGGTTGCCCGTGATGTTCGTGATCACGCCCGCCATCAGCGCGCCGTTCGGCACGAGGATGCGTTTGTTGTCCACCGTGTTGATCGTGGTCGAGAAAATCTGCACCTCCTCGACAACGCCCTCGACACCCGCGCCATTGATCATGTCGCCCGCCTTGAACGGACGAAAGACCACGATGAGAAAACCCGCCGCGAAGTTCGACAGCCCGCCTTGCAGCGCGAGGCCGATGGCCAGACCGGCCGCCGCAACGACGGCCGCGAAGGTCTTCGTGTCCACGCCGAGCTGCCCGAGCGCGGTGATGATCACGAAGGTCATGATCAGAATGTGAACGAGGTTCCCGACGAAGCCGCCGATGGTCGCGTCAATGTTGCGCTTCGCGAACATTTTGCGCACCAGCCCGCGGATGAACCCGGCCAGGATGTAGCCGATGATGAAAATGATCAGCGCGCCGAGAATGTTCACGCCCCAAGCCGCGACTTGCGGCGGCAGGCCGGTGGCTTCCTCAAAACGATCCGCCCATTTCATGGGAATGATTTTGGCGACTCCGTTGGTCGTGACGGCAGCGGCTTGAGCGAGGAACAAGTTCATAAGCAAATTTAGGTTTTCAACTGCGGGCGTTCCTGTACCAACCGCGTCGGTTGGTGGCAACCCTGTTCACACGCTGGCGGCGGACAAGATTGCGGAAGACGAAAGCTCCAACGCCGTTTTCCATCGCCCTCGCCGCACCGGCAAATTGGATTGCCCGCGCGGCGCGGCGCTGATTTAGTCCGCGCCAGCCAACGCCAACACCTATGGAAATCAAAATCACCTGCGCCTGCGGCAGCCGTTTCAAATTCGACGTGGAACCCGTGCAAGGCCGCATGCCTGTGGCCGTCCAGTGTCCCACCTGCGGCGCGGACAGCACCGCCAACGCCAACGCCCTCATCGCCCAGCAGCTCGCCGTCGCCACGCCACCACCGCCACCGCCCATGCCGACAGGCTTGCGCGTCTCGGGCGCGCACACGGCGGCTGCGGCCAGCGCACCGCCCGTCGTGTCGCCCGTCGTGTCGCCCGGCGGTTCGCGCCCGTTGCTGGAGCGTTCCGCCTTTTTCATCCGCGAGCGCGTGGTCATCATCAAGCTGACCGACACGTACGACATCCTGGATCCGGTCACGCAGCAAATCATCGGCATCGCCAAAGAGGAGCCGCCCGCGTGGGCGAAATGGCTGCGGCTGCTCATCAAGAAACACCTGATGCCCACGACCGTGAACATCTACGACGGCGAGGGCCGGCCGCCGCTCGTGACCATTCATCGCGGCTTCACCTTCCTGCGCTCGAAGGTCAGCGTGACCGCCGCCGACCGCACGCCGCTCGGCTATTTCAAAAGCAAAC
>JANNGC010000798.1:0-3624 GCA_031380445.1 Pedosphaera sp. | reverse complement strand
GAAACGTTGTGCCGCACACTGGCCCGTGCTCGCGGAAAAACTTTCCGCCGCCTTCTGGCCGGGGCCGCTGACGGTCGTGGTCGAGCGCGCGCCGGAGATTCCCGGTCTCGTCACCGCAGGCGGCGGGACCGTGGGCGTGCGCTGGCCGAGCCATCCGATCATGCAGGCGGTGATTCAGGCGTGCGGCTTCCCTCTCGCCGCCCCGAGCGCGAACCGCTCCAACGAAATTTCCCCGACGAATGCCGCGCACGTTGCCGCCAGCTTGGGCGACCGCATCTCGCTGATCGTGGATGGCGGGCAATCGCAAGTCGGCATTGAGTCCACGGTCGTTGATCTCACCACCACGCCACCGCGCGTGCTGCGGCCGGGGATGATTCACGAGGAGTCGCTGGTCGCGGTTATCGGCGAATGCTCGTCGCATCGTGGCGACGCGGCAGAGGGAGCGCTGCGGAGTCCTGGGCAGTTGCGAAAGCACTACGCACCGAAAGCGCGGCTGGTGATTCTGGCGTGGAACGATGAAGCGGAATTCAAAGCGCAACTCGCGCGCCTGAACATTGCGCCGGAGAAAGTCTCCGTCATCGCGCACACGCATATTCCGCTCACAGCGAAGGTCGGTCGCGTGTGCGTGATTCCGCATGACGCCGAGGCGTTCGCGCGCGCGATCTATTCCGAACTGCACGCGTGCGATGAAGCGGGTGCGGAACTGATCATCGTGGAAGCGGTGCCGCCCGGCGCGGAGTGGCGGGCCATCGCGGATCGTTTGCAGCGCGCGGCGGCGTAGTGGGGCAGGCGTCCCGCCGGCCTGAGTCCGGTGGCCGTTCCGGCTGTCGGAAAGAAACACCCGCCGAGACGGCCAGTGGACGAGTGGCAGCCAGGACGGCTGCCCCACTACCGGAGAATGGGGTTTGTCGCGCCGCGACGGCTCGCAGCGCGAGCCGTTCCACCAACTGATTTAATCCGTCGGAGACCACGCGCTGTTGTCCAGGAGTTGAATCCCAGGACGGAGAAACTCGATGCGCCGGTTTTTGTAGAGCGCGCCGAGCGCCTGCTTGAAGGCTTTCTTGCTCACGCCGAAGTTTGTGCGAATCACCTCTGGAGGACTGTCATCATCGAAGGCCAGGCGCCCGCCCGCGCGTTCGAGGGCTTGCACGATTTGCAGTTGGAGCGAGGCCACGCGCTGGTAGCCCGAGGCATCAAGACTGAGATCAATTTTTCCACCGGGCCGCACGAGGCGCACGAAGCCTTTGACCTTCTGCCCAATTTCCAGCGGCACGGAAATGTTGTCGCGATAGAGCAGTCCCTCGTGCGCGTTGGCCACGATGGCGGTGTAGCCGAGCGGCGACTGGCCGGTGATGAGGAGGTTGACCGGCTGGCCGGGCGCATACGTGGGCGTGTCGCGGCTGAAGTGGCGACGCAGGCGCGCGCTGGCTGCGATGCGCCGGGTCTTCTCATCCAGATAAACGGCGACGACCACTTTCTGCCCGACGCGCACCGGCCCGGTGTGTTCGCGGAACGGGAGCAACAAATCTTTGGCGAGTCCCCATTCGAGGAAGGCGCCGATCTGCTGGTGCGTGCTCACAACTTTCAGGCAGGCGAACTCGCCGACCATCGCGAGCGGCGTCTCGGTGGTGGCCACGAGGCGGTCGTCCGAGTCGAGATAGATGAAGACTTCGATTTTGTCGCCGGGCTTGAGGTCTTTCGGAATGTAGCGGCCGGGCAGCAGAATCTCGCCGAGATCGCCGCCGTTCAGGTAGAGGCCGGGCGCGGATTCCCGCACGATGGAGAGTGTGTTGCGCCTGCCGATGGTTGCCATGTGGGGGGAGCGTAAGCAGAGGTGGAGTGAGGCGGGAGAAATTTCTGCGTTGCGTGGCACCGGCTTTCCAGCCGGCAAGTTGAGAGACTTTCCAGTCTCGTGCTCTTCGGCGAGCGTGTTGGCAAAGCCCGGGGCGATTCTTTTGGAACGGGAGGTTGGAAAACCTCCCAACCTGCCGACAGGAATGTCGGCGTTACGTAGCGCCGGCTTTCCAGCCGGCAGGTTCAGAGACATTCCTGTCTCGTGTCAGGGAATGCGCCCGCTCACTCCATCGGCCCCGCGCGGCGGAATTTCTTCTTCGCGGCGTGATGCGACTTGTCGGCAAGCATCCGCTGTTTCGCGGCGCGGCTGCGGCCGCGTTTCTGGCGGCGCAATTTTTCCACGCGGGCGCGCTCGGCTTCGGCGCGGCTTTTCTGCTGGGCCTCAATTTTGTCGAGCAGCAGTTTGCGGGCGTGGAGACGGTTCCGTCCTTGCTCGCGCGTGGCCTGGCTCTTGACCTGAATGCCAGTCGGGCGGTGCAGAAGCATGACGCACGTCGCGACCTTGTTGACGTTCTGCCCGCCGTGTCCGCCGGAGCGAACGAAGGTTTCCTCGATGTCCGCCGCGCGCACGCCGAGGGCGGCCAGGCGCTGGGCGAACGGGTCTGCGGGTTCGGGAGTGAGGTGCTCGGCGCTCATGGTGTTAGTTTGTGATGGGCAGCGCGGCTTTTCAACCCGCGCGCCGTGTCACAACTTGTCCGCCACGAACAGCGTGTAGGCACAGCGTTTCGCGTGCGGATAAAGTTTCGCCGGCACGGTCCGCACGTGAAATCCCGCGTCGGTCAACCGCTCCACGAAACCGTGATCCAACCACGCGGACCAGATGGTCGCGCGCCCGCCCATTTTCAGCACCGCGGCAATGCGGCGCAGGCCCTCGTGCTGGTAGAGGCGGGTGTTTTGTTTCTGCACGAGGCCGTCGGGACCGTTATCGATGTCCAGCATCACGGCGTCGTAGTGCGAGCGTCCGGCGCGCGCGATCACTTCCCAAACGTCGGCGACGAGGACTTCCACGCGCGGGTCGTCGAGCAACTTGCCGTTCAGGCCGGAGAGAAAATTCCGGTTCCACTCGACGACGGACGGCATCAGTTCGGCGATGTGAACTTTGGCGTCGGGCGACAATTTCTCCAGCACGGCGCGCAAGGTGTAGCCGAGGCCGAGGCCGCCGATCAGCACGGTGGGATTGGCGTGCTCGGTGAGTTGCTCCGTGGCGAGTTCGCCGAGCATCAGTTCGGAGAGGCTGTGCGAGGAGTGCATCAACTCCTCCTGGCCCACGCGGATGCAATACTCGCCGTCGTGTTCGTAGAGCGCGAGACGCGCGCCATCGGGCGTCGTCGTCTCGGCGAGCTTGACGGTGGGTTTCAAGCGGGCGCGGCGGGCCTAGCCGATGGCGAGCAACTCGACCTCGAAGATCAACGTGGAGTTCGGCGGAATCGCGCCGGGATAGCCGTCGCGACCGTAGGCGAGTTCGGGCGGAATGGTGAGTTTCACTTTGTCGCCCACGCGCATGGTGGCCACGCCCTGGTCCCAGCCGCCGATGACTTGTCCCAAGCCGAGCGCGAAGGTGAACGGCTCGCGGCGATCCACGGAGCTGTCGAACTTTTTCCCGTCGAGGAAGGTGCCGGTGTAATGCACCGTGACGCTCTGACCTTTCTTCGGAGTTACGCCAGTGCCTTCAACGAGTTTTTCAATTTTCAAATCATTTGCCATGCGCGGAGTTTCAGCAGACTGAGGATCGCGGGTCAATGGCTGGCAGTGGAGCGCCGATTTCCAAAT
>JANNGC010000792.1:0-8918 GCA_031380445.1 Pedosphaera sp. | reverse complement strand
TGACGATTGAAAGCCTGGCGACATGGTTCGTAGAACGGGCTGATGGAACTGAACTGACCGCAGCGCGAGCCGTTCCACCACGCAGGCTGCCCACAGTGTCCAGCCCTCGGGGAGTCTGCTGACCTCATATTTCGTAATTGCTTTCGGAGGGAAAGTGACGCTTCACTTCACGCGACCCGAATGTGCGTTTTTCTTTGTTGGCCCCGGCTTGACGAACGCGGCTTGATCCGCCGCGTTGTTTTTTTAGGGATGTCCGCGCCAATTTTGAGGAACGCCCGTCAGGCCCAGACAGGACAGGCCAGCCTTTGATGACTGCGCCGCATTCCCATCAGCCAAGAAATACGTCCTCGATGTTCCGTTCCAATCTTCGTTCGAAAATGAAAACACTCTCTTCACGTCTAGCTTTCCTCTGCGCCGCGCTGCTGCTGGCGCTGGCCGCGCCGTCCGTGTTCGGACAGGCCGCGTTTCTTGACTTCAACACACCGGGCCAGTTCACGAACAGTTTCGGCGTGCGCAACAGGACAGCCGGTCAGGCGGCGGTGTGGCACGAGACGAACGCGTTCGGCGTGGGCAACAGCCGCGCACTCGAGGGCGTGACCGGCTCAGGCACGGACAACACGCTCACCTACTTGGGCGACGCTTTTCCCTTCCCCACCAACGAAGGCGCATCCCTGAATCTGTCGGTGATGTTTCGCGCCAAGCCGCGCCCGGCCACTTCCGGGACGCCGCTCGTTCAACTGGGCTTTCTCAGCTCGAGCAATGCGATCAATTTCGTGACCAACTCGTTCATGGAGGGAAACAGCGCGGCCAACTGGATGAACCTGCGCCTCAACATCTCCAGCGCGGCGACCAACTTGCAGTTCGAATACGGCACCTACATCACGGCCAACCTCGGCGCGGCCTTCACCTACGCCAGCGCCTTGGGCACGGCCGTCGCGGTCGGAGCGCCGCCGGAGATCAACGCCTCCTTCACCAACTGGTACAAACTGACGGCCACCTTCACGCGCGGCCCGGTCAGCACGAACCTCTTTTCCGCCACGCTGCAAGACATGGGCGTGAACGGACTGACGCCGGGCGCCACGGTCATGACCCTCGCGCCTTCGGTGATTACCAATCTGCTCGGCACCCAGGGATTTCAAGGCTCGAGCTACTACGCCGCCATCCGGAGCATCGAGGCCAGCGGCGTGGACAACCTAGACAACTTCGCGGTCTGGATGACCAACGGCGCGGCGCGCGTCACGGCCCCGCCGACGAGCCAGGCGATTTCAACTTTCCGTTCCGCAACCTTCGTGGCGAAGTCGGACGGCACGCCGCCCATCGCCTACACTTGGTACACCAACGGCGTCATCGTCGGCGGCGCGACGAACGCGACTTACACCACGCCCGTCCTCACGACGCCGGACAGCCTCTCGGTCTATGTGGCGGTGACGAACGCGATTGATGGCGCGGACAGCAGCGCGTCGCCCGCGACGCTCACGATCACGGCGGACGGTGCCGCGCCGAGCGTGGTCTCGGTCGGCAGCGTGGATGGAAAAGTAATTGGCGTGGCCTTCAGCGAGGCGATGGATGCGGCAGGCGCGACGACGCCGGGAAATTATTCCGTCACGGGCGGGACGGTGACAAACGCCGCGCTGCGTTCGGACGGGCGCGTGGCGCTGACGCTTTCCGCCGCGATCTCGGGAGCCTTCACTGTCACAGTTTCCGGCGTCACCGATCTCGCGGGCAATGCCTTGAGCGCGAACAACGCCGCGAGCACCGTGCTCGGACTTACGCCCACCGACGTCGGCGCACCGCTGACCACCGGTTCCACGTTCAGCAGCAGCACGGGGGACATTGATCAGTCCGGCGGCGGACTCGATTTCTTCAACCTTGCTGATCAAGGCCATTTCGCGGGCGGTCTCCGGACGGGTGACTTTGACATCCGCGTGCGCGTGCAGGGACTCCAGCGTCCGCGCGGCACCACGATTTTTACGGGCCGCGATGAAGCGGCGCAGGCCAGCATCGTCGCCAAAGAAAACTTCGAGCCGGGCAGCCGTATGGTACGCGCCTACACCACGCCGCTCGACACTGGGATGCCCATCGGCTCGAACAACATCGGCAGCGCCCTTCGGACCACGATTCTTGGCGCGGCCTCCACCCCTGCCCTCCTGGTCAAGCCCGGCTTCGCGGCCAACGGTTACTTTCCGAACATGTGGCTCCGTCTCCGCCGCGTGAACAACACCTTCACCTACTATTACGGCACCAACGTGGGCGGCGCGGACTGGATTCAATACGGCCAGAGCACTGCGACCATGACGCCGAACATGGTCGTGGGTCCGGCGACCTTCCCGCGCACGGACGAGTACAACATCGCGGCCGCAGCGCAGTACCGCAGCTACGGCGACTGGTCGGTGGGCGGCGCGGCGCTGGGCTTCCACGTCAACCTCGCGGCCACGACCACAATCAACATCACCGCGCCGGTCACGAACGGCTTCACCACACTCACCGTCACGGCGACGAACACCGGCACGCTGTTCCCGAGTAACGAGATTCAATTCGTCTGGCAGCGCAGCGACGGCGCGGGCGGGTTCACGAACATTCCGAATGCGGGCGCGCAACTGTCTTCGACGCCGACCATCAGTTCGGCGGCCGGCAGCTACACCACGCCGGCCTTGAACCAGGGCGACCACGGCGCGCAGTTCCGCGTCATCGCGCGCGGGCCGGGCGGACTCGCCGCGATCAGCGCCGTGACCACCGTGATCGTGAACTACCTCGACACCACCGCACCCGCCGTGACCAGCGCGTGGATTCCCTATCTCAGTAGCAACGCGCTGACGCTCAACTTCAACGTGCCGCTCGACATCACCACCGTTTCCAACCTCGCGAACTACCGGATCACGAACAGCCTCGGCCAGCTCGTCACCATCACCGGCGTGATCTTCGAGCAGGGCGCGTTCTCGACCCAGGGCGTGACGCGCGTGGTGCTGCTCACCTCCACGCCGCTGACCAACGGCCCGCTCTACAGCGTCGTCTTCACCGGCGGACTGCGCGGCACCAACGGCACGCCCATCGTGCTGAACAGCCTGCGCACCGTCGGCTCCGGCGGCACGGTGAAGGTGGAGCTGTGGGACAACCTCGCCAACGGGACCATCACCAACGACTTCCTGAACCAGGCCAAGGTGTTGAGCAATTTTGCCGACTACGTTTTCTTTACCAACACCTTCTCCTACAACCACAACGGCGCGGCCTTCGGCGACCCCAACCAGAACAATTATGGCGGGCGCATCTCGGCGTGGTTCATCGCGCCCAGCAACGGCGTCTATCGCTTCCACATCCGCAACGATGATCCGGGCCAGCTCTACTTCAATCCGAACGGTCCCGACCCGCTGGGCAAGATCACCGTCGCCTATCAAGCAGGGGCCAACGCCAACTATGGGAACAGTTCCAACATCAACATGACGGCGAACTTCATCCTCGTCAGCAACCAGGCGTACTACATTGAAGGCATCTGGAAGGAAGCCACCGGCGGCGACGGCTTCGGCCTGACCTTCCGCGAACAGAACGTGATCGGCATCCCCGCCACCGGCGAGATCGCAGACGGCCGTTTCTTCTACCCCATCCCGACCACCGTGCCGGGGACGGTGCAAAACACATTGGTCTCCATGACCAATGTTTATCCCTCCGCCTTCAACGTCGGACAGCACGGGATCATGGGACCGGCGCGCATCGAGATCTTCACGAACTCCGGGGCCGGCACCATCGCCACGTTCACGAACTCGCCGGCCTTCCTCGCGAACACGCCGCACTACACGATGTGGACGAACGTGTTCGGCTTCAGCACCAACCTCGCGGATACAGTGCTCCTCAGCACCAACTACGGCGGCCGTCTCTCCGCCTACTTCGTCGCGCCGAGCAACGGCTTCTACCGCTTCTACCTCAAGTCGGATGACGGCTCGTCCTTTGCCATCAACACCAACGGCACCCTGCCCTCCGGCAAGTCGGTGCTCGCCTCGCTGGGCGCGTTCCGCAACAGCTTCGCCACGAATGACGGCTCCGTGACCGTCCCGATCAGCCTGACCAACGGGCAGTGGTATTACATCGAGGGACTGTGGGCCGAAGGCATCGGCGGCGACGGACTCGCGGTGACGTGGCGTTACTTCGCGGATTTCACGACCGCGACGAACAGTATCCTCCTGCCTGGCCTCGGCGAGTGCATGGACTACCGGGTGCTGCGGCCCATCCCGGTCGCGCCCGCGTTCCAGCTTGGCTACCAGTTGCCCATTCAGGCCGAGCTTTACACCGGCATCGTCGCCGGCACGGCCATAACCGACCTCACGCAGAATCCGAAATATCAGGGCGGCTTCCCGGACTTCGTCGTCCAGCCCGGCTACTTCGGATTCAAGCGCGACCTGAACAGCGCGGGCTTCATTGTGGGCAACGACTACGGTGCGCGCATCTCCGCCTACTTCGTGCCGCCGACGAACGGGTTCTACCGCTTCTATTTGAAGAACGATGACTCGTCGCAGATTTTCATGAACACCACCGGACCGGACTATTCTGGCCGTGCCTCCATCGCTTCGCTCGGCAGCTTCCGGGTCAACTACACAAATACCGACGGCTCCATGTCTGCCGCGATCAGCCTGACAGCCGGCGTGCGCTACTACATGGAAGTGCTGTTCAAGGAAGGCGGCGGCGGCGACGGCGTGGGCGTAGCCATGCGGGGTTACAATGCGGCCGCAGACGCGACAGTCGTTCCGAACAATTTGGAATTCCTCCCCTACACCTTCTTCGCGCCCATCACCGGCCCGGTCACGGCGAACAACATTGTGCAGTCGCCCGGCGGCACGATCTTCGGCGAAGGCCAGGTCATTAACTTCTCCGTGACCAACGTCCTCGGGGCCATGCCCATCGGCTACCAGTGGAAGAAGAACGGCGTGCCCATCCCCGGCGCGGTCAGCCACAACGTGAACGTCACGCTCACCAACATTGACAACGGTGTGAACACCTACAGCGTCGTCATCTACAATCCGCAGAGTGCGACCGAGAAATCGATCAACCTGAACGCGGCGGTCAACCCGGACAACGCGCCGCCCGCGCTCACCGGCGTCGTCGGCAACGGCTTGCAGAACGAAGTGACCGTCAGCTTCTCCGAGAGCCTCCTGCCCTCGAGCGCGACAAACACGGCGAACTATTCCATCGCCGGCCTGACCATCACCGCCGCCTACTTGCGCTCGCCCAGCCAGGTCGCACTCCTGACCTCGCCGCAGACGGCGGGCGCGCGCTACACGCTCGTGGTCAACAACGTGCGCGACCTCTCGCGCTTCGGAAACCAGATCCTGCCGAACAGCCGCTTCGACTTCACCTCCTGGGATTTGCAGCGCGGCTTCGTGACCGTGGATTTGTTCACCGGCATCAACAACAACACCTTTGTCAATGCGCTGGTCGGCGAGCCTAAGTTTATCTGGAACACGCCGGACCAGACCCAGTACCGGCCCTTCTTCGGCTTCGGCTCGGTCGGCGGCAACGGCTACGGAGACTTCGGGGACAACTACGGTGCGCGCGTCTATGGCTGGTTCATCGCCCCGTCCAACGGCAACTTCCGCTTCTACATCCGCAGCGATGACCAGTCCGAGCTGTTCATGAACACGAACGCGGTCAACAGCACCGACCCGGCGGGCAAAGTCGGCATCGCCGGCTCCACGCTGGCCTGCTGCGGCGCGACCTATTCCGACCTCAGCCGAGGCCCGGTGATCTCGCCGAACATCACGCTGGCCGCCGGCCAGATGTATTACATGGAGGCGCTGTTCAAGGAAGGCGGCGGCGGCGACGGCGTGGCCGTGGCGTTCCGCGAAGCGGGCGATCCTTCCGTGCCGCCGATCACGGAAACCATCCCCGGCTACTTCTTCGCCAGCCTCGGCAACCCGGACCTCACGGCGTTCTATAACATCACGACCAACCCGGTGGGCGTGGCCACCGGCGCCGGCCAGCGGTTCAACCTGACGGTGGGCGCGGCCGCCCAACCGAACCAGTTCAGCTATTACCAATGGCAGCTGTTCAACGGCAGCGCCTGGGTGGATGTCCGGGCCAGCACGAACATCTACGGCACGAACTTCCTCTTCAGCACCATCATCAACACCGCCGGCAGCTACCAGTATCGCGCGCTGGCCAGCGTGCCCGGACTCATGCGCACGAGCAGCGTGGCCACCGTGACGGTGACGAACGTGTTCGATGCCGTGCCGACGGGACCGATCCTGACCGGGGCTTCCACCACCAACGGGCTGACGGTCCTGGCCTTCTTCCACGAAGCGGTCACGGCGGTCACGGCGACGAACCCCGCCAACTACCTTCTGACCAACCATCTTGGCATCAGCTTCTTCGTGACCAACGCCACGATCCTCGCGGATGCACGCACGGTCGTCCTGAATGTTTCGACCCAGCTTCTGGGCGGCAATCTCAGCAACTACACGCTCGTAGTCTCCGGCGTGGTGGACGTGGGTGACAGTCTGGCCGGCGGCGGGGCCTACACGTTCTACGTGCCGGACGGCACGTTCTTCGCGAACCTCTATCAGCAGGCCGGCGTGAGTCTGAACCCATTCCCCAGTTCGACGCCCTCGGCCTCGTACGTGGTGAGCAACTCGCTCCTCTTCGGCTCGGGCAACTTGAACGGCGGCACCGACGCGGCCAACCCGTACCTCTCGGCCAACCTTGACAGCTATGTGGCGCGGCTCTCCGGCTTCATCATCCCGCCGTCCAACGGCCTCTACCAGTTCTGGAGCAGCAGCGATGACGGCAGCCAGTTCTTCCTGAACACCAACAGCGTGAACAGCGACTCGCCGACCGGCCTGGTGCAGTTGCTGGCCCCCGGCGCGTTCAACGCCTTCACCACCTTCACGCCCACGCCCTACATCACGATGCGGGCCGGCCAGCGCTACTACTTCGAGGGCCGCCTCCAAGAAGGAGGCGGTGGCGACGCCTACGCCCTCACGATGCGTGAAATCGGCGACACCACGCCCTTGTTCGGCCCGTCCCGCACCGCGCCGCCGCTCACGGCGAGCAACCAGTTGTCGAGTCTGTTCCTCAGTTCGCCGCCCCGGCTGGCCATCGTGCCGGTCCCGAGCCTGGCTCCGGCCTTTGTCGAGACGGCCACGAACACGACGCTTGGCCTCGTGGTGGGTTCGCCCGCCGCCATCCAGTGGTACAGCAACAATGTGCTGATCGCGGGCGCGACCAACACCACCTACACGCCGCCGGTGCCGCTGCCGCTGGCCGGGGCCAACTTCCAGGTCATCGCCACCAATTACTTCTCCGGCGTGATCAGCAACCAGTTCGCCGTCACCGTCACGGCGGACGCCACGGCTCCGTACATCACGGGCATGTTCCGCGACAGCACCGGCACCAACATCATCGTGAACTTCTCCGAGCTGGTGAACAGCGTGACCGCGACTGCGCTCGTCAACTTTGCGTTGAGCGACGGCGGGCCTGTGACCATCGCCAGCGTCCGTCTGCGTCCTGATGGCCGCAGTGTCATCATCAGCCTCCCGCCCTCGGGCGGCTTGAACCCGGCCACGGGCTACACCGTCACGGTCAGCAACGTCGCGGACCGCGCTTCGGTGTCGAACGTCATCACGGCGACGACGGCGACGACTCCGGCGCTGGCTTTCACCAGCGGTTTTCTCGCCGTGGATTTGTTCACGAACCTCACGGCGGGCGCAGGCACGGTTGCGCAGATCACGAACATGTGGAACGACGCGCGGTTCATCAACAACACGCCGGACCTACAGACCACGCTGGGTTCGCTGGACTATCGCAGCACGAACTTCCCGTGGTCGGGCGCGATCAACTACGGCGCGAAGATTTACGGCTGGTTCATGCCGCCGGCCACGGCCACGTATCGTTTCTACTGGCGCAGCGACGACTCGTCGTTCCTGTTCATGAACACCAACGGCGCGACGCCGAGCGGCAAGGTGCAAATCGGCGGACCGACGGGCGCGGGCAGCTTCGTCGGCGCGACCTCGGTGTCGCTCACGATGGGCACGGCCTATTACATCGAGTGGAACTTGGCCCAAGGCGCGGGCGCGGAATACTTCCAGGCGACCTGGCGCTCGTTCCCGAACGCGGCCGCGGCCAACACGGCGGGCTTCCCCATCTCGGCGGGCACACCGGGCTGGCCGGCGGCGAACTATCCCAGCGCAGAAGTCGCGGCGGGCGCGGACTTCGGCGTCTATGGCGACGCGAGCACCGTCTCGAATCTCACCATCACCTTGCAGCCCACGCCGTCGGCCACGAACGTCGGCGCAAACACGCTGGTGAACTTCTCCGTCGGCGCGACCAACGACGGCGCGAACCGTTATCTCTTCTACCAATGGCAGGCCGATGACGGCGGCGGCAACTTCACGAATCTCTCACCGCTCAAGCCCTTCACTTCGGACTACGCCATGCTCGGCAACCGGAGCAATTACTCGGCGACCTTTGGCTACTCCACGACCCTGCGCGTCGTCGCCACCCTGCCCGGCGGACTCTCCGTCACAAGCAGCCCGGCCACGGTGACGGTCACGAATGAATTCAACTTCTTCACGGCGGGCAGCGTGGGCGGCACGACCGTCACGCTCGTCTTCGACAAGCCGCTCTCCGCAGGCGCTCTGAGTGAACTGAGCAATTTCACCATCAATGACGGCTTCGGAGCCTATGTGGTGAGCCAAACGCAGATTGGCCGGACGGTTTATCTGACCTTGAGCGAACGCATCTCCGGGAATTTCACGGTCACGACCTACACCATATCGGATGTGACGGAGACCGTTTATACCGACAATGGTAGCGGCGTAACGGTGAATGGCACGGTGGTGGAAGCAGACTTCATGAACGACGTGGGCAGCGCGCCCGGCATCACGGATCCGCTCGTGCGCGGCTCGGCGGTGAGCCTTGCGCCCAACTCGCTCGAC
>JANNGC010000761.1:0-2617 GCA_031380445.1 Pedosphaera sp. | reverse complement strand
CTTGGTCGTGAACGCGTAACTTTTGTCCGCGCCGGGCTTCTGTGTCTGGGTCTTCAGCAGCTTTTCGTCACCGTAAATCTTGAGGAACACGGAGTCGGCGGCGTCAATCAGAGTTCCGTTGCAGAACAGCGTGCCCTCGTTCTGGTCATCGCGGGCGAAGAACTGATTGTCCTCGGGTTGCTCGTTCTCTCCCGGAACGCGTTGCACCCAGGCATCCTTCCTGGGTTCGGTCACCTGAATTGTGGCGGTGGCAATCGAGTCAGCACCGCCGTTGTTGACCGCCGCCTGGACGGTAACCTTGCCGGTGAATTGCGAGCGCTTGAGGATGAGTTTTTCGGGCGCGATCTCCTTGATCACCGCGCCGCCGGAAACGGTCCAGGCGGTTTTGATTTCGCCCGCGCCTTTGGCGCGCATCGCGGCGAGATTGCTGACCGTCGGGATGATTTCGATGGTGTCCCGCCCATTCCATCGCGCCGGCGCTTTCAGAATGACGACCGGTTCAGGAATGTCCTCGACGATCGTCACCGGAATATCCCTGGTCTTCGTCCCGTCGGCACAGACGGCCTTGATTTGAAGCGTCATGGACTTGTTGGCCGTCACGCGACCCGCCGACAGAGTGAAGGAAAAACGATCCACTGCCGCGAGCGTTTCCACGCCGTCCTTCTTGAGAATCCAATACGTCTTCTGCGCGCCGCCTGCCTGGGCAACGACCGTGACGCTCCCGCCCT
The DNA here is from genome assembly GCA_031380445.1 of Pedosphaera sp. Classification (GTDB taxonomy): domain Bacteria; phylum Verrucomicrobiota; class Verrucomicrobiia; order Limisphaerales; family SIBH01; genus JANNGC01. The sequence continues at coordinate 1,889 of JANNGC010000761.1, read as the reverse complement.
CCTGAAGCTGGATCGCTGTGTGGCTGAGCGCGAACTCCGATCCCTTTTGCACGATGGGGCCGACCAATGTCTGCATGGCTTTCTGATTTTCGTATTGCAGCTTCATCCAATCTGCGGAACGGGCGACACGCGAGACCCGCACTTCGTCGATGTCGCCGACATACCGGAAGTCTGTGCCGCGCATCCCACCAATGCTCACCACGATATCTTTCACGATCGACATCGCGGCTTTGTGGTAGCGGACGCCGTCAAGCTTGCCGTTCACGTAGATTTTATTGGTGCCGTTTTCATACGTGGCGGCGACGTGATTCCATTGTCCCAGGACAGGCACCGTCGCCGCGCTGACCCCACCAGGTCCGTCGGAAGCCCAACTCAGGCTGGCAGGCGCGCCGATGTTGAGGCCCACTTCATTGCCGTCACCCGTTTTGCCATTGAGCCGCGTGGCATACCGGCCCCAGTAAAAAATCGTCGTCCCCGCCAGTTCCGGGCGGAACCACGCTTCCGAAGTGAACGCGCCATCACCGAACGGATAATTCGTGACATGCGCGCCGCCGAGAATCCCCTTGCCGCGCGAGAGATGACGCGCTTCGCCGATGAGACCGGCGGCAGTGGTCGTGCCCTGATCCTTGGGCGTGAGCGATTCGAGTTCATCCCGCAGCGCCCCGTCCATGTGCAGCACGCTCACGTAGCCGTTCTCGGCATTGAACACCGCCGAACCTTTCGACTCGCTCGCGGCATCCGACTTTCCCCAATGAATTTTAATCTCCTGCCGCTCGTTGCCTTTGATCTGCGGCACGCGCACCCAGATGCTCGCCGCGCCTTTCGCCGCATCCCACTCTTCGACCTGATACACCAGCGGCGCGCCCGTGCTGGTCGAGAAACGAATGTCCTCCCCGTTCGCCTTGGCCTGCGCGAAATCGAACCAATCCTTGTCCAGTCGGACCAGCAGAGGGAAATCCTGCACCGAAGCCGCCGCCGGCAAGCTCGCGCCTTCAGGCGTCGTGATGATGTAAAGGGAGCCGGAGTTACGCCAGCCCTCGTATGGAGCAGCGGTCAGGGCTGACGTTGTGAGCAGCGAAGAAAGGGCGATGAGCCGGTGATTGATTCTCATGATGGGAGCCGTCGGGGGTTCAGGTGAGGATGTCGCGAATGACCTTGCCATGCACGTCCGTCAGGCGGCGGTTGATGCCGTTGTGGTAGAAGGTCAGTCGTTCGTGATCGAGGCCGAGCAGGTGCAGGATGGTGGCGTGGAAATCGGGGATGGTGACTTTGTTTTCCGCGACGGAGTAGCCGACATCGTCGGTGGTGCCGTGGCGGTGCCCCTTCTTCACGCCCGCGCCCGCGAGGAAACAGGTAAAGGCGACCGGATGATGATCGCGGCCGGGGGAATTGATGCCCTGCGTCGAGGGGCTGCGGCCGAACTCAGTGCTCCAGATCACGAGCGTGTCTTCCAACATGCCGCGTTGCTTGAGGTCCTGGATCAGCGCGGCGACGGGCTGGTCCATCGTGGCGGCCTGCGTGTCGTGGTTTTCCTTCAGGTTTTCGTGGCCGTCCCAGTTGATGCGCGGGCTGCCGAACGCGCCACCGTTGTAGATTTGCACGAAGCGCACGCCGCGTTCGAGAAGGCGGCGGGCCATCAGACAATTGCGCCCGAAGCCCTTGTTCGATTCCTGGTCGAGTCCGTAAAGCGCCTTCGTCTCCGCTGATTCCGCATCGAGGTTCGACGCATCGGGAATGCTGACCTGCATGCGCGCCGCGAGTTCGTAGGAGCGGAGCCGGGCGGCGAAGGCGTCGTCGCCGGGCCGCGCGTCGGCAAACTCGCGGTTCATGGCGGCGAGCAGTTTCATGTCGGCGTCGCGCGTGGCCGGCGGAATGGTCGCCGGAGTGTT
>JANNGC010000266.1:0-2150 GCA_031380445.1 Pedosphaera sp. | reverse complement strand
CATCGCGAAGGATGTCACGGGCTGCGTGCGGCTCGACGAACGCGTGCTGAAGGCGATGGAGGATTTCAACGGTCTCGCGCCGGCGCACAATCCGCCCTACATCACCGGCATTCGCCTGTTCGCGCAGCGCATGCCCGGCGTGCCGCTGGTCGCGCTCTTCGAGACGGCGTTCTACCAGTTCGCGCCCCCAGCCATGATGCGCTACGCCGTGCCTGAGGCGTGGCACGACATCGGGGTTCGTCGCTGGGGCTTCCACGGCGCGAGCCACAAGTTCATTGCCGAGCGCAGCGCCGAGTTGCTTGGTCGTGCCGACGTGGCAACTCGCGCGCAGAGCCTCTACGTGAACGGCGGCAAGTCCGCCGTGAATGGCGCTCCGCTCCGCGTCATCTCGTGTCATCTGGGTGGCAGTTCCAGTATCACGGGAATCCTGAACGGCGTGGCCATCGGCAACAGCCTCGGCATGAGTCCGCAGTCCGGCCTGCCGCACAACAACCGCGTCGGCGACCTCGATGCGGAAGCCTTGCCTTACGTCGTGAAGACGCTCGGACTCTCCATCGAGGAAGCCCAGCGGCAGTTCGCGAAAGAAGGCGGTTTGAAAGGATTGGCCGGCGGCTTGTCGAACGACATTCGCGACATTCAGGAAGCTGCGTCGAAAGGCAACGCCAAGGCGCAACTCGCGCTCGACGTGTTCGTCAGCGAAGCGCGTCGCTGGATGGGCGGCTACTTCTTCCAGATGAACGGCGCGGACGCTATCGTGTTCACCGCCGGCATCGGCGAGAACCGCGCGGAACTGCGCGCCGCGATTTGTGCGAACCTCGACCAACTCGGCATCGTGCTCGACTCCGAAAAGAACAATTCCACTCGCGCCACCGAAGCCGTCATCAGCGCCGCGAACTCGCGCGTGCAGGTGCTGGTGATTCCGACGAACGAAGAACTCGTCGTCGCGCGCGAAGCGAAGCGGCTTTTGGAGAAGAACTGATTTTTAACCACGGATGAACACGGATAAACACGGATACGGAGCGCGGCTTTTAAGCCGCTTCGATGTTCGCCAAGCAAACGGCTTTCACATCGCGACCGGTGTTATCACGGTGAAGCGGCCTGAAGGCCGCGCTCCTTCCGTCATCCGTGATAATCCGTGTCCATCCGTGGTTCACAAAAATTTCTAACCAGAATCTCAACCAACAACACCAAGCAAAATTATGTCACAACCAGCCATTGGAATGATTGAAACCCGCGGCCTCGTCGCTCTCGTTGAGGGCACGGACGCGATGCTCAAGGCCGCGAATGTCGAACTCGCCGGTCCGATGACCCAGGTCGGCAACGCGCTCGTCACCGCTGTCGTGGTCGGCGACGTCGCCGCCGTGAAGGCCGCCACCGACGCCGGCGCCCAGGCCATCAAGGCCATCAAGGGCGAAATCGTGAGCGTGCATGTCATCGCCCGCCCGCACAGCGACGTGGACGCGGTGCTGCCGAAGAAGAAGTAGAGAAGTTGAAGAGTTGAAGAGTTGAAGGGGTAAAGCGGCGAAGCCGAACCCTGTTCACTCTTCAACGCTTCAACCATTTAACTCTTTAACTTTTTTATGTTCCTAGCACGCGTCGAAGGCTCCGTGGTCTCCACCAAAAAAGAGGCCAGCATGAACGGCCGCAAGCTGCTCCTGCTCCGCCCGCAATTGGTGGACGAAAAAGACCCCACCAAGTTCCGCCCCGGCCAGAACACCATCGTGGCCGTGGACAGCCTGGGCGCGGGCATCAATGAACTCGTGCTGTTCTGCCAGGGCAGCAGCGCCCGTCTCGCCGGAGGCATGAAAGACACGCCGGTGGACGCCGTCATCATCGGCATCGTTGATTCCGTGGACGTGCTGGGGAAAGAGATTTACAGCGCGAGGATCTGACGAGCCAAGATGAGCGACCAACCACCAGAGCGACGCCTCGCGCTGTTTCAGCGGAAGGAAATCCGCCGCGTCATTCATCAAAATGAGTGGTGGTTCGTGGTTCAGGATGTCGTGCTCGCCTTGATCGATTCGCGCGATCCCAAGCAGTACATCCAGCGGATGAAGCAGCGTGATCCGGAGTTGCAGAAAGGGTGGGTACAAATTGTACATACCCTTTCAGTTCCGACCGACGGCGGACCGCAACCGATGCTCTGCGCC
>JANNGC010000718.1:0-3475 GCA_031380445.1 Pedosphaera sp. | reverse complement strand
GGCCGACCTGGCGCGCGGTGTAAGCCACGAGCCGGTTGTCGCGCGGGAAACAAGGGCCGCCGTAGCTCAGGCCGGCGCGGAGATATTTTTTCCCGATACGCGTGTCGCTGCCCAGTGCGTCGAGCATCGCGTGAATGTCCGCCTTCGGAAACTGCTCGGCGATCATGCGGAGCTGGTTCGTGAAGCTGATCTTCATCGTGATGTAGCTGTTGAGGGAAATTTTCGTCAGCTCGGCGCTGATGATCGACATGCGCGCGACGTGCGGTTGGTTCCGGTTGTATTTTTTGTAGGCGTCTTCGAGCGCCGCGCCGTACTCCGCCTGCGACTCGCCGATCAGCACCATGTCCGGATCGAGCAGGCCGTTGATCACATTGCCGAGCGCGATGAATTCCGGGTTGTAGCAAAAGCCGAAGTCCGGCCCGCACTTCCAGCCCGTTTCCTTTTCCAGCATCGGGATGAGCACGGAGTCGCAGGCATTCGGCGTGGTCGTGGAACTGGAGACGAACAGGTGGCCCTTCTTCCCGGCTTCACGGAGGGCTTTGGCCAGCGGTTGCATCGCCTTCAACAAATACTCATTCGAGAAACTGCCGTCGGGGAGACTCGGTGAGGGCGGGATGAAAAACGAAACGTCGGTGGCCACGGCCTCGCGCACGTCGAGCGTGGCGCGCAGGTTCTTGCGCCCGGCCGCGATGGTTTCGGCGAGCAGCGGCTCCTCGACCGGCGGCAATCCCGCGTTCACGCGGTTCACTTTCTCCACATCAATGTCGATGCCGGTGACGTTGAAACCGCGCGCGGCAAACGTGGCCGCAATGCACGCGCCGAGCTTGCCGAGGCCGAAAACCGAAACATTCTGAATGGGCTTCATTGGAAAACGAGGCGCGAAGTTAAGGGGCGTGCCGGGCGTGTTCAAGCGGCCAGTCGGCCTCGAGGATTTTGGTATTTGCCCCGCCCGCCTCCGCTCGGTTACACGTTCGCGCTCCATGAGTTCAGAAAAAATTGTGGTTTGTGGCGGCGGCGGTTTCATCGGCGGGCATCTTGTCGGCGACCTGTTGCGCCAGGGCCATCGCGATGTCCGCTCGGTGGATGTGAAGCCGTTCGGCGACTGGTACCAGACTTTTCCCGGCGTGGAAAATTTGCAGCTCGACCTGCGCAATCTCGCGGCCTGCGAACGCGCGCTGGAGGGCGCGACCGCCGTGTATAATCTCGCGGCGGACATGGGCGGCATGGGCTTCATCGAGAATAACCGCGCGCTCTGCATGTTGACCGTGCTCATCAACACGCACCTGCTCATGGCGGCAAAGAAGCACGGGGCGAGACAATTTTTTTACGCTTCGAGCGCGTGCGTTTATGCGGCGGACAAACAAACGGATCCGAACGTCACCGCGTTAAAGGAAGCCGACGCCTATCCCGCCATGCCCGAGGACGGCTACGGCTGGGAGAAACTTTTCAGCGAACGCATGTGCCGGCATTTCCGCGAGGACTTCGGCATCGCCACGCGCGCCGCGCGCTACCACAACGTCTATGGCCCGCATGGCACCTGGACCGGCGGACGCGAGAAGGCACCGGCGGCGATTTGCCGGAAGGTCATTCAGGCCAAGCTCTCCGGGAAACATGAAATCGAAATCTGGGGCGACGGCCAGCAGACGCGCAGCTTCATGTATATTGACGACTGCCTGCTCGGCACGCAGCGCATCCTCAAGAGCGACATTCTCGAACCAATCAACCTCGGCAGCAGCGAACTCGTTTCCATCAACCAGCTCGTGGACCTCGTCGAGGGCATCGCGGGCGTGAAGCTCCAGCGCAATTACAACCTCAGCGCGCCCAAAGGCGTGGCCGGACGCAACAGCGACAACACGTGCATCAAGCAACTGCTGGGCTGGGAGCCGTCCACGCGCCTGCGCGACGGGCTGGAGAAAACGTACGCATGGATTCACGAGCAGATCGTGACCGGCGCGCGGGACAAGTCAGCCCCGGCGCTGGCTTACGCCTGAGAGTTCGACCTCCCGAGGACCGGACGTTGAAGCGGCCTGAAGTCCGCGCTCCATTCCCCAAAACAAAAAAGGCGTCTGGAAAACCAGACGCCTTGGAAAGGGGAGACGATTACCGTCTCGCGACGATTAGATCCACCGGCTCGCCGGGGATGAGCGTCATCTCCGCCGGGATGGACACGGAGAAGGGCAAGCCGAGTTCGACTCTGATGCCGGGCTGCGCCGGGATGAGCGTGGCGGTGATGGGCTCAAGCTGCCCGCTGACTTCCAGCACGACCCCCTGCGCCTGCTCCCGTTTGGATGTGAGCTTGCGAATGGTCACGATGTCGCCCTGTTTCGGCATTTCGCTGAAGGGCTTGCGGACGTAGCCGATGATGCGCGTGGGCTGCAAGGCGCTGATCGTGACGATGGGGACGTTGGCGTTGGCGACAATCTTCTCGCCCTGATAGCGGAAGACCGCGCTGACCATGCCGTCAATCGGGGACTTGATGGAGACGGTCTGGCCTTCGGAGCGGAGCACGTCCTCGGCGGCCTGAATGTTGGCCGCAATCACTTTGTCCGCATCAGCACTGGGACCGGGAGCCAGCTTCGGCAGGGTCTTCTCTTTTTCGGCGAGGTAGATTTCGCCTTCGATGACGTTGGTGGCCAGAGCCGCAGCCTCAGCCAAGGCCAGTTCATAGAATGACTCGGAGGTGAGCGCCGGAATGTTGGTCCACAGATTGTGCTGCCGGTCCGCTTCCTTCCGTTTGAAGAAGGCCTGGACGCGCAGAAGGTTCAGTTCCACGCGCTCCTTGTGCGCTTCCAAGCGGGCCAGCTCATAGCTCTGATCATTGCGCTTGATGTCCAGTTCCATGCGGGCGCGCATCACTTTCATCTCGGCCTCGACCTGACTGAAAGCAGCCTGAAGCGTCACTGGATCCATCGTGGTGATGACGGCGATTTCTTCGCCGGCGGCCACGCGCTGGAAGCGCTTGACCTTGAGTTCCTTGAGCGTGCCATCGGCGGAACTGATGACGTTGGCGCGCACGGCCTCGACTTCGCCGATGATGTTGGTGGGGACGACGTATTGTCTCCACATCACAACGACGGCGATCAGCACGACGACAAAGGTCATCATCGGCATGACTTGGATGCGGAACTCCCGCCAGCGTTCAGCGGGCGGCGTAGGGATGGGGGGTAGCGATTCCATGTTATTAAACCTCAGATTGATCTTCCGCCTGCATGCTGGTCACACGCGAGACACCGGTGGTGGCGCGCAGTTCCGTGAGCATTTCTTCCATGCGCTTCGGGTCGCGCAACAGGAGACGGTAGGAAAGGTCGGTGCCTTCGTAGCCTTCATGTGAACGCTGGCTGGCGCAGAGCGTGCGGCGGCTGTGGCGGTTCAAGGCGCGGGTCAGGTCGGACAGTTCGAGCAGCGGCCGCGCCCAGTGGAGGTTCACAATCAAATCGTAGCGATGGCGGCTGCCGAACGAGGTCGTCCACAGATA
>JANNGC010000588.1:0-4611 GCA_031380445.1 Pedosphaera sp. | reverse complement strand
ACATGCTTCCTTGCCAAACCAGCCACCAAGCAAGTCGGAATCTGCGATGCGTCAGCAAAGGGCTCGCAGTAAGTCCTAGGCATTTGCGGAATGAGGGCCAGTGCATCGTCCGCCGTAACGATCACTTCGGGATGGCTGGTACCGAGATGTTGAGCCACGTCCCGCGCAGGGTCCGCTCTGCCAGATCAACGCCCTCGAAAAGTTCGTGCGTCGCGTCCGAAGCCGTGGCGAGCAACTGCCGCCCGTCCGCGCTGAAGCAGCCGATGAGTCCGTTCACCGGGCGGTCGAGGGAGAGCGGGCGGGGATTCGCATCGTGAGCGTTCACCCCCGGCATCACATAAACCTGTCCGCCGCGATACAGCGCGTCCTCCGTGCGTCGCGTGTCCGCGAGCGTCGTCAATCCGCGTTCCGTGAAGATGAAAGACTTTCTCGTGTAATTGCTCTGCACACAGCCCGTGAACTTCTCCACGCGAATGCACGCGGGCTGGAACCATTGCATGTCCACGTCCCCGGCCCCGCGATTCACCAGCGTGAAGCGGAAATCAATTTCATCCGCGCCCGCCGTGACGACATGCGTCACCTCGACGTTCGTCTGCACCAGCGTGCGGAAGCGCAGCACACGGTTGCCCTCGTTCGTCAGCAACGTGGTCTTGTGCGGCAGCGTCGTCCGCCCCCAAACCTGCGTGTGCGCACCGCTCTGGCAGAAGGCTTCGAGATACCACACGTCCATCGTGCCGCCGGGAAGATGCGAGCCGCTGATAGTGAGCAAATTGTTCGTCCAGGAAATCTCCAGCGCCGAAGCGGAAAACGAGAGAGCTAGAAGAGCCACGGACAAGCACCGATGGATACGGCTGCGGCAGCGGAGCGCGGACCGCTGAGTCCGCGCGTTCATGTTTTGTTCGAGAGTTGGAGGTTTCCAAAATGGCCGGAGACACACGGACTCGGCGGTCCGCGCTCCACCCGCCTTTCCCCATCCATGTTTATCCGTGTTCATCCGTGGTTAAAACTATTTCCTCTCCGCCTTCTTGGTGATCAGGAAAGCAATCAAGTCATTGAACTCCGCCGCCGTCAGCGCCTCCGCCATTCCCTCCGGCATCAGCGAGAGTTCAGACTGGCGGCGCTCTTTGATGTCCTTGCGCGCCAGCGAATGCTCCTTGCCCGCCGTGTCCGCGTAGATGAGCAGTTCACCTTCCTCGCGGCGGAAGAGGCCAGACGCCGTCTCGCCGTCCTTCAACTCGAACAGTGTCGAGCGAAACGCGCCGTCCACGTTGCGGTTCGGGTCGATCACGTCCTCCATGATGCGCTCCGTGCCGCGCGCGCCCACGCCATCGAGCTGCGGGCCGACGAGCGCGCCCTTGCCGTCGATCTGATGGCACACCGCGCAGTTCTTCTCGAAGACGGCGATGCCTTTCGCGGCGGAAACTTTGGCGGAGCCAAATGCTTTCGCGCGCTGGTCAATGAGCCTCTGCAACTGCTCGTTCAACGGCGTGAGATTCGCGGTGAGTTTCGTGAGGCGCACCTTCACGTTGTCGGCTTTCGACGCGGTGAGCTTTTCCTTCAACGCCTGATTCTGCAACAGGCGCGCGGACACGCGGCCCGCCTCGACTTCTTTGAGCAACGCCTCCGCGCCGGGCTTCGTGCCGGACAGCGCGAGCGCGAACTTCGGCTGCGCGCGCTCCGGTGTGCGTTGCAACGCGGACACCACCAGCGCACGCCCGTCGTCAGTGTTCGACTCCGCGATGGCTTGCGCGATGCGCTGGCGCAAGGCGTCCGGCGCGCTGGCGTCGTTCATGATTTCACCGACGGCGGGAAGATGCTGCTTGGTGTTCATGGCGAGCAACGTGGCGGCAACACTGCCGCGCGCCTCGACGCCCGCCGGAATTTTCAACGCCGCTGTCAACGGCGCTTCGAGCGAAGCGTCGCGCGTGGCGAGCGCGATTTGCGCCGCGCCGGTCAACCGCTCATCAATCAGCTTCGGCGTCGTCTTCGGCAGCATGACGACCGCCGGTTCGAAGCGTCCGACGGCCAGCCACGCGTACGCGCCGGCCGTATCGCCGTCCACGAGTTCGAGGAACACTTCCTGGCCAACGTAGGCACTGAGATCCCAAGTGACACGCTGGGCTGTGTCATTGCGCGGCGCGAGCGCGATCATATAAGCGGTGAAATCTGCGCTTCGCAGGCGAACAAAATTTTTCTTCTGCAACGGCTTGTCGGGAGAACCGTCGTGGCCTGCCATCCAGAACGTGAGCTTCGCGGGCGCGGCGAAATTCTTCGAGCGTAGCACGCCGGTCAGCGTCTCGCCCGCCGGCAGCGTGCAGAGGAAGTCGGCGTCGCGACCATCGCTGCTCTTGCGGTTTTGCACCGCCCACGGATTTGCGCTGCTGGGATTGGAGTCCACGGGCAGCGACGTCCAGCCGGGATCACTGCGCTCGACGGATTGCAACAAATCGCCGGCGAGCGTCGTGCCCCACTGCTTCATCTGCGGACTGAGCGCGACGCCGCGCTGGCTCAGGCCGTCCCGCACGGACGTGAAGAGCGCGGACTGCAAATCCACGTCATCACGAAATTTGTCGCGCGCGAGCGTGGCGAGATCATCAATGCGGTTCTCCGGCAGGAAACGCGCGGCGTGGCGCAACTGCTTCGCCGCCGTGCTGCGCGACTCGGAATACTTCTGCAAATGTGTGACGAGAAAAGCGGCGGCATACGCGTTCGTCGCAGCGGGCGCGATGCTGGCCAGCGCGCGGCTTTCTTTCTCAGTCCAGTTGTCAGCAAGCACGGCTTTGAAAGTGTAGTCGCGCTGCAACTGATCGCGCAGCGCGCCCCGGACGGCATAGCTCAAATGGTCATCTGCCGCAGGAACTCTGGCGAGCAGTTCGAGCAGTTGGCGTACGCCGGTGCTGGAAGCCCACTTGAACTGGGCCAATGCTTCCGCCGCGCAGCGTTGCACGAGCGGATGGCGGTCCTTGAGACCCTCGGTCGCCAGTTGATGAGCCACGGCAATCAGAAAGGTGTCCGTGACCTGAAGGCCACGCGGTTCGCCTTCCAGAACGGACATCGCGAGGCGTGTGGCTTGGACGCGCACCATCGCCTCGTCGTCCCGGCCAGCGGCGAGCAGATCGTCCGAACGCAATGCTTCGAGGCGGTGCAGCAGCCACAGCGCATGGACGGACTGGAATGCGTTGAGCGATTGACCGAGGGATTTTTGCAGAGCTTGGGCAGCACCTTTTCCAAAGCGATCGTAGATGGCGTTCATCGCCAGCGTGCGGCGCGTGCGGTTTGAGGAAGCGAGTTCTGTCACGAGTCCATCAAGAGTGGTCGGGAGTGTCAGTGAAGTCGCCAGCGGGACGCTGGCGGCACTCTGCTTCGGCGGCACGATGCGCCAGATTCTTCCACGCTCGCGGTCGCGGCCCGGATGCACGAGCGGCACTTCGTAGTGGCCGATGATGCGGTTGTAGAAATCCGCGACCCAGAGCGCGCCGTCGGGGCCGAGTTGCAAATCCACCGGGCGGAACCACGGGTCGGTCACGCTCACGAGGTCGGGCATTTCATGGCCCACGCTGGTGCTGCCGCGCCACTCGACGCGGTCGCGATTGATGCGGCTGGGCATGACGTTGCCGATGATGAGGTGGTCGCGGAATTCCTCCGGCCACGACGGATCATCGAGCACGGTGATGCCGCAGATGGCGGTGCTGCCGTGCGTGTGTTGAATGGTGGTGGGCGCGAAGCCGAGTCCATCATCGGGTGCGCCGAAGCTCGGATAAAAACCGCCGCGCAGCAGTTGGTAAATCGGCGAGCTGTGGCAGTCGGCGGAGTAGAGATTGCCCATCGCGTCGAAGCTGAGGCCGAACGGATTCACCTGGCCGTGCGTCCAGTGCTCGATGCGCGAGCCGTCCATGCGGAAGCGGTAGGTGTTGCCGCTCGGGAACACCACTTCGTGGCCGTCCTTGCCCGCAACCTTCGAGCGGTTGTTGAAACCGTGCGTGGCGTAAAGCCAGCCGTCGTTGCCACGGCGGAAGCTGGCCTGGTTGCCGTGCGTGTCGCGCGTGTGATCGAAGGGGCCGAGAAGTTTTTCCTTTTTGTCCGCGACGAGATCGCCGTCGAGGTCTTCAAAGAGCCAGATGTTGGGAATGCTCCAGCCCACGCACTTCCAAGTCAGCTTGCCGCTGCCATCGCTCGACGGGCTTTGAAACGGATAGAGGCCGATGGGGATGTTCAGGTTCGTGGCGAAGGTGGTGACTTTCTGCGCGCGGCCATTCGCATCGAAGTCGGAGAGGATGCGGATGGTGTCGCGCGGACTGGCGTTGGTCGGCCACGGATATTCGCGCGACTCGGTGAACCACAAGCGGCCCGCGCCATCGAACTGCATGTTCATCGGCTTGCGAAGCTGTGGCTCGGCGGCGACGAGTTGCACGGTGAAGCCGGGCGGGAGATTGAAAGTCTTCTGTTGCTGCTCCGGCGTGAGCGGTTCCGTGGTGCGGACGCCGGCCTCGAACGGGTCGGCGGCGGCAAACAGATTCAGCGCGGCAGCGGCGCAGAAAAAATGCGTGGCGAGTTTCATTCAGCTTTCTCTGGTTTCTGGAATTGTTCGCAGCAATGGACGCGCAAGGGAAC
>JANNGC010000571.1:0-4585 GCA_031380445.1 Pedosphaera sp. | reverse complement strand
GTTCCCTTTGAGCAGCGCGAGCCGGGTGCCGGCGAGCGCGCCTGCGATGTTGCACGCCCCCATCGGCAGCGCGTAGTGGTAGAGCACATCGCCGCGCGCGGCGAAGACAAGGACGGCGGCGAGGTTGGTCGCGAAGTTGATGACCTTGGAACTCGCCGACGCGGTGAGGAAATCGAAGCCGAGCAGGCCGATGAACAGGAAGATGAGAAAGCTCCCGGTGCCCGGCCCGAAGAAGCCGTCGTAGAAACCGATGACCACGCCCGCCGCGATGGCGAAGGTGCGTTCGTGGGACGCGGTGAATTTCGGCGCGTGCAAGTCACCGAGGTTCTTGTTCACGGCGGTGTAGATGGCCACGGCGATGAGCAGCACGAGCGCGAGCGGTTTCAGGAATTCATTCGGCACGCTTTGCAGCACGCGCACGCCGAGCGCGGAGAACAGAAACGCGGCGAGGGCGGCGGGTAGAATGGACGGCCACGGAATCGGCACGCGCCGCGCGTATTGCAGCACGGCCACGCTGGTGCCGCAGATCGAGGAAAGTTTGTTGGTGCCGAAGATGAGCGGGACATTCGCGGCGAGTTCCTTCGGCAGGAAGATGAAGAGCGCAGGCAGTTGAATCAGCCCGCCGCCGCCCACGATGGAATCCACAAAGCCAGCGAGAAAGGCGAACAGGCAGAGCCAGGCGAGATCCATCTAGCGTGGGGCGTGGGACGCGGGGCGTGAGGTAAAAAGAGAAACCAGCCACGCCACACCAATGGTCGTCGCCGTCCCGATGAGCGTGAACCACGGCCAGAACACTTCGCCCTCGAAGGTGCGCATCCACCAGTCGCGCGTGGCGGGAATGTTGGCCGGCCAATAAATCAGGCACATCACCACCACCGACGTGATCATTCCGGCCATGGTCGCGCGCGCGCCGAGCCGTCTCCAGAAGAGCGCCACGATCAGCGAGCCGAGCAGCGCCCCGGCGGTCAGCCCGCGCAGCGAGAACGCGGCGTTCAGGACGAAGGTCACCTGACGCGTCAGGAAGGCGGTCAGCACCAGCATCGCCGCCCAGAAGATCGTCGAGTACTTGCTGAAGCGCAGGAAGTATTCCTCGTCGCGCCCTTTTACGATTTGCTTCACGAAGTCCATCGTCGAGACGGAAGCTAGAGACGTGATGGCCGAACTGATCGACGACATCGCGGCGGAGAGAATCGCGACGATTAGGAAGCCCTTCAGAATGTGCGGCACTTCCGTGACCATAAAGATGGGGAAGACGAAGTCGTTGGACTTGATGCCGGGCCGCGCGTCGGGCAGCGGGATTTGCATCACATGGCCGGTGCCTTTGTAGAACACCCAGAGCATCACGCCCACGAGCAGGAAAATCAGGAAGAGCGGGAACACGAGCACGGCGCTCAGGCACAGCGCCTTGCGCCCTTCCGACACGGTGCCGCACGCGAGCACGCGCTGCACGATGAGCTGCTCGGCGCCATGCGTGGACATCACCATCACGGTCGCGCCGATCAGGCCCATCCAGATGTTGAAGGGCGCGGAGAAGGTGAACTTCGTGTTGAGCCACTCGGTCTTGCCAGCCTCTGCGGCCTTGGCGAAGGCCGCGCTCCAGCCGCCTTCGATGAGCGTGGGGATGTAGAACAGCGCAAAAAGTCCGCCCGCGAGAAACAGCCCGAACTGCACCACGTCCGTCCAGATGACGGCCTTCACGCCGCCGATGTAGGTGTAGAACAGCGAAAGCCCGACGAACATCAGGATGGCTCCGAGGATCGGGTCCACCATTCCGCCGAGGCTGCAGACTTTTTCACCCAGCATCAGCCGGATCGGAATGCACGCGACGTACACGCGCACGCCCGCCGCCATCGTTTCGAGAAACAGAAACAGCGCCGCCGCGAGCCGGCGCGGCCCTTGCCCGAGATGTTGCTCGAGGAGCTGATAGGGCGAATAGATTTCGCCTTTCAAATAATGCGGCACCATCACGACGGCGAGGATGAGGCGGGCGATCACGTAGCCGACGATGATCTGGATGAACATGATGTTGCCGCCATCGGCGAACGCATACGCCGGCACACCGATGATGGTCAGCGCACTCGTCTCCGCCGCGACGATGGAGATGCCGATGCCCCACCACGGGATGTTTTTGCTGCCGAGGAAATAGTCGCGCGTGTTGCGCTGGTCTTTGCCGAACCAGACGCCGAGCGCGATGATCCCGACGAGGTAGGTGACAATGATCAGCCAGTCGCCGGCGTTGAAAAACTGAGGCATGAGCGTCGCAGGGGGAAAACGCGACGCGGGTTAATCCTCGCCGTAGTCGCCGAGTTCGCGGTCGAAAGTCAGGTTCCACGGCTGGCGGACCAGCGCGTCAAACGAATCGCCCGTGGTTTTGGTCGGGGCGGTGATGGGGAGCGCCACGACCCAAATCGCACCGCCGACCAGAGAGGCGACAAAAGTGAAAGGACGCGCGATGAAAATGTCCACGGCGGTTCCGGCCACGCGCCAGCCGTAATCCTCGCCCGCGCGCGTCACAGAAGTGGAGAGCAGCAGGAAGAGCAGCGCGACGGTGAAAAGTTTTTTCATGGCGAGTTGGGATTAGCAGCGCAGGGAGATCGTGGCAAGCGTGGAAACGGAGCGGGGCAGGGCGGGTGCCGCCTGCTTAACTGATCTGGAGCGCGCTGTTCGCTTCGAGCGCACGGGCCACGGCGGCGGGCGCGGCGAGGAAATAGTGGGCGGACAATTCAACGGACTGATTTTCCGAAAGCCGGAGCGAACCTGCGGCGCGCTCGATGAATCCGCGCGTAGTCTGCTCGATGTAATTCTGCAAGCCCTGGCGCAGCGGCACCGAGAACATCGCGAGGCTCACACCATAGACCAGTGTGTGCCAGCCGCGCGCGTCGCCGGACTTGATGGCGGCGAGGTAGCGTTGCACCACGCGCTGATCGCGGAGCGGGCGGAGCTTGCTGAGTTGGCGCTGGCCGACGCGGCAACTGGCCACGGCGAAATCGCGGAAGCCCGTTTCTTTCGCGAGCGACTGATCGAGAGCGATCAATTCCCGCGCCTCGCCGCGCACGGCGTGCTGGTAGGCGGAGACGATGGCGGGCAGTTCCAAGGGCCGCAGCACTTGCGCGTGATACGTGTCGAGGAAGGCGCGCAGCGAGGGCAGGTCGCGCACGCGGGAGAATTCCATCGCGCCCGTGACGGTGCCCGTGACCGCGAGTTCGTCGGGCGTGCCAAGCTGTTCGAGCAGCGGATGGGCGTCGCCCAGCAGGTCAGCGGGCAAGGGCGGCGCGGTTTTGGTTTCCACCATCATTCGTCATCATCCACGTCGGAAAATCCGGCGCGTGGATTGAGGCGAAGCTAGGCCGGGGCGTGCGGCGGGCAATGGATTTATTTTTCGGGCGGAAGAAAAATCCGTTGACGGCGGAGCGGAGAAAACGGCGCGCGGACTTTCCAGTCCGCAGCCAGCCGCCTGTGTCGGCGCGCTTCCGAATAATTTCAGAACTGCTCCACTTCGCGGCTTGCTGCGGGCTGGAAAGCCCGCGCGCCACTCAGTAGCCCGCCGCGCCGGCCGCGCCTTTGACGATGGCCACGCCCGCCGAGGTGCCGAGGCGGGTCGCGCCGGACTGAATCATGCCGAGCGCGATCTGTGCGTCGCGGATGCCGCCGGAGGCCTTCACGCCGAAGTTCGGGCCGACGCATTCGCGCATGAGCTGGATGTCGTGCGTGGTCGCGCCGCCGGTGCTGAAGCCGGTCGAGGTCTTCACGAAGTGCGCGCCGGATTCGACGGTGAGCTGGCAGGCGAGAATTTTTTCCTCCCGCGTGAGCAGGCAGGTTTCAAAGATGACTTTCACGGTGCGCTCCTCGGCGGCGTCCACCACGTCGCGCAGTTCGCGCAGGACATACTTCGCGTCGCCGTCCTTGAGCTTGCCGATGTTCAGCACCACATCAATTTCCTGCGCGCCGTCATCAATGGCCGCCTCGACTTCGAGACGCTTCACGTCGGAACTCATCGCGCCGAGCGGGAAGCCGACGACGGCGGCGACCTTCACGCCGGAGTTCTCGACGAGCGCGTAGGCCTGGGCCACGCGCGAGCCGTTCACGCACACGCTCCAGAAGTGATGCTCCATTGCCTCGCGGCAGAGCTTCTCGATGTCTGCCGCCGTGGCCTCGGGCTTGAGCAGGGTGTGATCAATGTATTTGGCGAGGGCGAGCGCGTTCAAAGATTCAGACATGCGGCGTGTTGTAGCGAGCGAGGCGCGGCTTGTCGAACGGGATGTTGCGGTGGTACAGCGCGCAGCGCGAGCACTTACACCACCGGGAACAGCCTGCGCCGTTCCGAGCGTTTGTCCGGCATCGCCGACTTCGATATAAGCAGCGGATGCCCCAATCGGGAGAAGCAGCGACGCCATCGCACTTGCAATTTTAATGTTAGGTAATTTCATATATTTTAAGTTAAGAGGCTCTGCTATTAAGAGCAATCCACAAGCGAAGCACGGGAGATGCCATCCACTCAAATGCTAGTGATTTCAGCTTGGAGTCAGCCGTCAGAGCATTCATAATCAATGGTTTGCGGATACAGTAAATTTCCGGTGATTTTGTC
>JANNGC010000560.1:0-2685 GCA_031380445.1 Pedosphaera sp. | reverse complement strand
GCGCCCGCCGCCGTGTTGATCAACACGCCGCTCGGCGGAGCCGTGACGGTGATGATGAAGCTCGTACCCGCACCGCTCGCCAAGGTGATCGAAGGCCACGTCACACTGCCGCCGGACTGCGTGCCGCCGCCCGTGGTGCTGACGAAGACGACGCCAGCCGGAAGCGTGTTCGTGGCGAGCGCGTTCGTGGCCACGGACGGACCGAGGTTGGTGATCGAAACGGTGTAAGTGTAAGTCCCGCCTGCGAGCACCGTGCCCGGGCCGCTCACGAGGACCACGAGATCAGCCTGCGGCGTGACCGTGGTGGTGACGAGCGCGCCGGTGTTGGTGCCGACGTTGTTCGTGGGATTCGGATCACCCGTGGGAGAATTCGCCGTCGCGCGATTGAGCAACGAGCCGCTCGGCGGGGCGCTGATGGTGACGGTGAAATTCGTCACCGTGTTCGCCGCCAGCGTCGTCGCCGGCCAGGTCACGATGTTGCTCGCCCCCAAAGTTCCGCCGCTGCTCGCGCTCACGAACGTTGCGTTGGTCGGCAGGAAGTCCTGCGCGATGATGTCGCTCGCGATGGACGGACCGAAGTTCGTCACGCTGATGGTGTAGGTGACATTCGCGCCGGCCAGCACCGTCGCCGGGCCAGTCTTGCCCACGGCCACGTCCGCCTGCGGCGTGACGGTGGTGAGAACAATCGCGCCGCTCGCGCTGCCGTTGTTGTTCGAGAGATCCGGATCAGGCGTGAGTGAACTGCCCGCCGCACGATTGGTCAGCACACCGCTCGGCGGAGCCGTGACCGTGATGGTGAAGTTCGTTCCACTTCCGCTCGGGAGCGTGATCGGAGGCCACGTCACCGCGCCGCCGGATTCCGTGCCACCGCCCGTGGAACTCACGAAGACCACGCCGCCAGGCAGCGTGTTCGTCGCGAGCGCATTCGTCGCCGTGGACGGGCCGAGGTTCGTGATCGCGACCACGTAAAAATAAGTTCCGCCCGCCAGCACCGTGCTCGGGCCGCTGACCGTGACCGCGACATCCGCGAGCACGCCGATGGTCGTGACGACTTGTGCGCCCGCGTTCGTGCCGACGTTGTTCGTGGGATTCGGATCACCCGTGGGCGAGGACGCGGACGCAATGTTCGTGAACATGCCGCTGGCCGGAGCCGTGACGGTGACGGTGAAATTCGTCACCGCGTTCGCCGCGAGCGTTGTCGCCGGCCATGAGACAATGTTGCCACCGCCCAGAGTTCCGCCGCCGCTCGCGCTCACAAACGTGACGCTCGCCGGGAGACTGTCCACCGCCACCACGTTGCTCGCCGTCGAGGGTCCGTAGTTCGTGACGCTGATCGTGTAAGTGAAGTTCGCGCCTGCGGTCACGCCCGCCGGGCCGCTCTTGCCCACCGCGACATCCGCTTGCGGCGTCACCGTCGTGGTCACGACGGACTCGGCGTTCGTGCCGACGTTGTTCGTCGGATTCGGATCGCCCGTGGGCGACGTGGCGGAAGCGCGGTTGGTCAACGCGCCGCTGGCCGGAGCCGTGACGGTGACGGTGAACGTCGCCGCCGCGCCGGAGAGAAGGGTCGTCGCGGGCCAGGCCACGATGTTGTTCGTGCCGAGCGCGCCGCCGCCGCTCGCGCTGACGAACGTGGCGTTCGCCGGCAGATTGTCCTGCGCGACCACGTTGCTCGCCGTGGACGGGCCGAGGTTCGTGACCGTGATCGTGTAAGTCAGGTTCTGTCCCGCGAGCACCGTCGCCGGGCCGCTCTTGCTCACCGCGACGTCGGCCTGCGGCGTGACGGTCGTAGTGACTTGCGCGCTGGCGTTCGTGCCGACGTTGTTCGTGGGATTCGGATCGCCGGTCGGCGAGGAAGCGGAAGCGGTGTTGAACAGCGAACCGCTGGCCGGCGCCTGCACTGTGACCGTGTAACTCTGGCGCTGGCCGGAGAGAAGATTCGTGCCGGGCCAGGTCACGATTCCGTTCGACAGCACGCCGCCAAAGCTCGCGCTCACGAAAGTTGCGTTCGCGGGCAGCATGTCGCTCGCCGAGACACTGCTCGCCGTGGACGGTCCGAGGTTCGTCACGCTGATCGTGTAAGTGACATTCGCACCCGCGAGCACCGTGGCCGGGCCGGACTTGCCGACCGCGATGTCGGCTTGTGGTGTGACCGTGGTGGTGACAATCGCGCCGCTCGCCGTGCCGTTGTTGTTCGTGAGAACTGGATCCGCCGTGAGCGACGCGCCCGCCGCTGTGTTGATCAACGTGCCGCTGGGCGGGGCCGTGACGGTGATGATGAAGCTCGTGCCCGCGCCGCTCGCGAGCGTGATCGAAGGCCACGTCACGCTGCCACCGGACTGCGAGCCGTCGCCGGTCGTGCTGACGAAGACGACGCCTGGAGGAAGCGTGTTCGTCGCCAGCGCGTTCGTCGCCACGGACGGGCCGAGGTTCGTGATGCTGACCGTGTAAGTGTAAGTCCCGCCCGCGAGCACCGTGCCTGGGCCGCTCACGAGCACCACGAGATCAGCCTGGGGCGTAACGGTCGTGGTCACGAGCGCGCCAGTGTTGGTGCCGACGTTGTTCGTGGGATTCGGATCGCCCGTGGGAGAATTCGCCGACGCGCGATTCAGCAAGGAGCCGCTGGCCGGAGCAGCCACCGTGACGGTGAAGTTGGTCACGCCGCCGGAGAGCAGCGTGGTCGCG
>JANNGC010000243.1:0-5916 GCA_031380445.1 Pedosphaera sp. | reverse complement strand
GTCGCGGTGCGTTGCACACCGGTGCTGTAGTGCGCGACGGCTTGCTCCAGCGTGGCGAAACGTCCGTCGTGCATGTAGGGCGCGGTGAGCGCGATGTTGCGCAGCGAGGGCGTGGAGAATTTTCCGCGGTCCGCCTCCCGCCCCGTGACCCCCTCGCGCCCCAAGTCCGCCCGCGCGGTGCCTGACGAAACTTTTGCACGTACGTTCCAAAGTTTCGTTGGGTCGTCGAGGCCGTTGTTCGCGAAGGTCTGGCTTTGGAACAGCGCGCCGCCGTGGCAGTGGAAGCAGTCTGCGCCGGACTGCTCGCGGCGCGGATCGTATTCGGTCATGAACAGCTCGAAGCCGCGCCGCTCCGTATCCGTCAATGGCGCCTCGCCACGGAAGGCGCGGTCGAACTTGGAGTCGAAGGACGTGAGCGTGAGCACGAACGATTCGAGCGCGAGACCGATTTTCTCCGGCGTGATTTCCGGCGCGCCGAAAGCCGTCGCGAAAGCAGCGGAGTAATCCATTTCCGCTTTCTGCTTTCCGCTTTCCGCTTTGGTGAGTTTTGCCACTGCGTTGCTCAACAACTCATCCATCTCGGTGTGGTCCTGAATGGGCAGCAGCGCCTGCGCGCGCAGGCTCGGCGCGCGGCCGTCCCAGAAGAACGAGTTGCGCCACGCGAGATTGAACAGCGGCATGGCGTTGCGCGTGCCAAGGCGGTTGCTCACGCCCACGCTGAAACGGCGCGGGTCGGTGAAGGCCGCGCGCACATCATGGCACGAGGCGCACGAGATCGTGCCGTCGCGCGAGAGCAGCGGCTCGTGAAACAGCTTTTCGCCCAGCGCGACACGCTCCTCGATGAGCGGATTGTCGCGCGGCAAATCAGGCACGGGAAACACCGCGCTCATGGTGAAGCGATACGGCGTGAACTTTTCCGGCAGGTAGAGCGGCTTCAACCAGGCGGTGCTCACGGGCGCGGCTTCCATTGCCGCCACGCGCCGCACGCGAAAAGCTCCGGGCAGATTCGCCTGCAACGCCGCCGCGATGGGATCGCCCTCGCGCGAGTGCGTGGAGGAACCGTCCTTCGCAAACGAGATTGGGCGTGGCGCGTTCAGCAGCGGCGCGAAATCGAAGTCGAGTTCGAGCCTCACATCGCGCGTCAGGTCGAGCGGCGCGGCGAGATGAATGCGCGTGCGGTTCGTGTCGTTGGCAAAGTGGAAGGAGAAGCCGTTGAGGGCCGAGGGCCGGAGCGTCTGGCCTTCGACTTTCGGCACTCGCCCCTCGACTCCCGCCTGCCACCGCCCTTCGAGGGCCAGAAAAATGTAGCCGCCCTGCCAGTTCCAGTGCAGGCCGTTCAGGTTCGGGTTGAGCGGATGGTCGGCGGCGAGCTTGGCGGGATCGGCGTGGTTGGCAGCGGCGTCGGGGCCGAGGTGGAAGCGCACGCTGCGATACGTGGCGGCAGGGACGGAAGGGACACGCAGGGACACGCGGCTTCTCTCGGCATCCATCCACGCCACCGTGTTGCTGAACTCCAGCCACGAACCGTCGCCGCGCTCCAGCGCGAAGCCGCTTAGAAGATAGCTCGCGCGCGTGATGGAGAAATTTTCCCCGGCGGAGTTCTGGTAGCGCACCGCGTCGAGTTGCAATGGCTCGCCGTTGAACGTGTGGCGGAAGTAAATTTCCAGCGATGATGCGAGCGCGCCCGTGTGCAGCCACGCCAGCAGAGCGGCGGCAAACATCCGTGAATGGAAGCGGCGCACGTTCATGTCTTGGCGGAGAATAAATCGCGGCGGGCGCGGGCGACACACCGAATTTCGCCCGGCCCGCCGATGGCCTCACCCGAGGCAAATCATTTTAGTTGATGGTGAATCCATTTAGCAGGGTGTAAGTCACCGTCGCGGTGGGATTGCCTGGCGGGCCGGGGAACACCACGGTCACGGTCTGTGCGCCGGTCGGTCCGCCCGGGGCGGGAGGCAGCGTGATGCTGCTCGTCACCTGCGTCTGGCTGACGTGGACGTTGCTCGCGCCGGTGATCGTGCCGACGGTCACGCTGTTAACCGGTGCCATCTGCGGCGGCGGATTCACTGCGGGGTCGAGATTGATGGTGAGCGTGAAAGTCGTGCCGCGCGTGCCATTGGTGGGCGAGACGCTGAGGATGCCGATGCCGCTACTCGTGACCGGGTCGTAGGCCGCCAGCGCGGTGCGCGCGACTTTGTAGAAGCCCTGCCCTGCCGACGTGCTGTTGGTGTAACGGCCCGTACCATTGGGCGCGGTGAGGTTCGTGGCGTTCGTCGTCCAAGTGGTGAAGTTCGTCGTGCCTTCGACGCGATACGTGCCTCCTTCGGTTCCGCTCCACACCAGTGTCACGTTGCCACCGCTCACCGTGGGCTTGCCGAAAGTCTGCGGCGCGCTCGCGCCACCGACGAAATTTGTCGTCACTGCTTCCGCCAGCGCCGTGACCGCCGCCCCGCTCGGCGTGCCGTAGAAGGTGCGCCCGATGTTGTAAGGGTAAACCGGCGTGCCATTGGAACTGATGCTGACGAAGTAGGCGTAGGTGCCGCCGGGAAATTCCGGCGTCACGCAGAAGCGCCCGTTGTATTCGTCGAGGTCGTAGTCGGTGCCCATCGTGTAGCCGAGGTCGCCGAGGAAGGCGTTGTCCTCCATGTAGCGGCCGAGCGGATAGGTGCCGCTGACGGCGGGGCCGCTCTGCGCGCTGGCCACGTTGTAGGCGCGCACCGCCCACTGCGGAATCGTCGAGCGTCCGGTCGTCGTGAGGTTGTCCGTGCTGCGCGAGCCGTTGCGAAGTTGAAAACCGGAGAGCATCCGCCGCACGCCGCTGGCCGCATTGTTGGAAACCGAATAGCCATACGGCCCATAGACCGGGTAGCCATCGCGCACCCAGCCGAGGATGGGCGAATGCTTCGTCACGACGTTGGTGGATTCGGCGTAAGTTTTCGTCGCGGGGACGTAATCAACGTGGTCGCCGAGCAGGTAACGCAGCGCGATCGGGTTGGCGTGGTAATGGTGCGTGCCGCTTTGCTCCTGATGCGCGTAGCCAGGGTCGAAGGTCGCGCCTTCATTCACATACGCCTCTCGGTTCCAGTAGCCCGTGCCGTTGCCCGCTTCGGCGCTGCCCGTCCACACGAAGCCGTCGCGCGAATCAAACATCGCCACGCCGTCCACGAAGTAGCCGATTGAGCCGAGTCCCGTCAGTGTCTTCGCCCCGGGCACGACGGGCGTGCGCGGGATGCGGTAGAAAACTTTCTGGTTCTTGGGCAGGTTCGGAAAAGCGCCGTTCAACCACGGTCCCATGACGTGGCTGCCCAGCCCCGTCGAGCGCACATAGACCCAGCCCGCCGACGAATAAATTTCCTGCACGCCGCAGTAGGCGGGCAGCGCCTGCGTCTGCGTGCCGTTGCTCCAATTGCTCACGGCGTTGCCGGCGGCCTTGTTGGCGTCGGTGGTGTAGAGGCGCGCGTACTTCGCGGAGTAGGTGGTGAGCCACGAGTCCGTGCGCGGATCGGCGGCGCGGACGGTAATGGTGGAAACGAGCGCGAGCAGGAGCATCGCGCGGACGAGCGAGTGCGTTTTGTTTTTCATGACGGTGTTGGTGGTTGCGTTCAAACTCACGCGGGTATCAAAGGCTCGTGCTGTTAAGTGAGTGTGTGCCAGGCGCGGAGAATTGTTAAGCAAAGGTAAAAGCTGGCGGGCGTGGGTGGCACGGGCTACCAGCCCGTCCCGTTGGGCTACCAGCCCAACGGAATGGGAGGCGCGTCCGAACGAACGGAAGGTCATTCTGCTCACCAGCGTCACCGCCGTTCCGTCCGGCAGGTTGCCGGACGGCACAGGCTGGTAGCCTGTGCTACCCAATCACTGCGCCTTCGCAGCGACGCGGTAGAAGCTCGCCGTGGCCGCGCTCGTGTCGGTCAGGCGCACGCTCGCGCCATTCGTCACCACGGTCGCGTTCGTCACCGGTGCCCACGCCAGCGTGTCGAGCACGGCCGCGCGCCAGAGACTGAAGACGCGGTTCGTCGCGAGCGGCACCAAGGCGGTGAATTGTCCGTTGCTCCGCGTGGCGCTGGAGATCACCGGCGCGGCCAGCGTGTCCTGATACAGCCCGAGCCGCATGGTGAGGCTGTGGTAATTCGCCTGCTGCGTCGCCGTCATCGTGCCGGTCAGCAGGTTCGTGTTCTCCGCCGGATCGGCCAGCAGGTCGTAGAACTCCGCGCCACCGTCATCGAAGCTCAACAGTTTGAACTGCGCGTTTCGGAGCGCCCGCCCGCCGTCGGACGGCGCGTTCGTGTCGAATCTTTCCACGAACGCGTAGCGCGTCAGGTTGGAGGTGCTCGTCAGCGCGGGGAGAAAACTTTGCGAGTCAATGGTGTTGGTCGTGAGCGTCGCGGCGTTGCTGATGCCGGCCATCGCGAGAATCGTGGCGAACACATCCACCGCGTGAACCAGCGTGTCGTTCGTGCGCCCTGGGTTCACGACGGAAGGGCCGGCCACGACCATCGGGACTTTCACCCCGCCCTCGTAAATCGTGGCCTTCGCCTTCGCGCTCACGAACGGCGATTGAATCACCTGGCCCGGCGTCCCGTTGTCGCCGAGGAAAATGATGTGCGTGTTCGTGCGGTTCACCGACGCGAGCAGGCGGCCCAACTCGGTGTCCATCGCCTCGACCATCGCCTCGTAGTACGGACGCGGGTTGTTGTTTATGTTCATCGGCGTGCCGGAGTGTCCCGTGTAGTGCGGGGCCAGTGCGTTCGGCGGCTTGTGCAGCGGCGTGTGCGCTGCATTGAAAGCGACCCATGCGAACCACGGCTGGTTCGTCCGCGCCGCGATCCACGCCACCGCGTCGTTCACGAGATCAGTCGTCGCGTAATTCGTGGTGGTGAAGGAAGTGCCGTTCGTGGTCTTCGTCCAGTTGGTGTAATTCGCCACCGCGCCACCGAGCGAACCCGCAAACGTCGGCCAGCCGCCGATGGTGCTCGGACTGTTCGGCTGGTTGTTCAAATGCCATTTGCCGAAGTGCGCGAGCTGATAGTTCAAGGAGGGATTCGCCGCGAACACTTCCGGCAACGTCAGCTCCGTCGCCGTGAGCGACGGGCTGCCCGCGCCCAAAATCACGTCGCCGATGCCGGTGCGAAACCCGTAGCGCCCCGTGATGAGGCTCGCGCGCGTCGGCGAGCAGACGGGGTTCGCGTAAGCGTTGCGGAAGACCACGCCGTTCGTCGCGAGCGCGCTGATGTTCGGCGTAGGCGGCAGCGAGACGCTGGCGCTCGCCGGGTTGTAAAGCACGCTGCTGTCCGCGCCGTAATCATCGGCGATGACGAGCAGGATATTTTGCTGGGCCGCATGCGCGACGCAGGCCAGCAGAAGCAAAGCGATGACGAGCAGGCGATTCATCGCGGGCACCGTAGCATGGAGGAGGGCGGAGACCGAGCTTGGGATATTCCCGGCGGCTTTGCTGAGTGCGTTCCAGTTCACAACGCTGAAGTTCCACCGCGAACTTTAAGCAACCGTGTGCCGCGTGCGGAGAATTGTTAAGCGGATGTAA
The DNA here is from genome assembly GCA_031380445.1 of Pedosphaera sp. GTDB lineage: Bacteria > Verrucomicrobiota > Verrucomicrobiia > Limisphaerales > SIBH01 > JANNGC01. The sequence continues at coordinate 377 of JANNGC010000243.1, read as the reverse complement.
AGCCTGGCGGAGTTGTCAGCCGCCGTCCCGCCGGGCAGCATCGCGGCATGGCCACGCAGAAACAGACCGTCGAATTCCTGCTCGCGAAGCTGCGTCAGCCGGGGCGCTTCGAGGCGCGCGCGATGTTCGGCAACGACGCGGCGACGGCGCACAGAATGGAAGGCAGCGCGGGCAAACTGGAAAGCTGCCCCTCCTCGACGAGGTAATGCGGCTTGGCTCCGGGATAAGGCGGGCCTTGTTCGCAGAGCGGTTCCAGTTCGCGACTGGCGGGAAGGATTTTCACGAACAGCCGGTCGTCGCACACGAGCGCCACGACCTTGCCGTCGGCGTAGAGCGCGTATTCGCCGAACATCGCGCGCGCCTCGAAGCGCCCCGGC
>JANNGC010000439.1:0-1749 GCA_031380445.1 Pedosphaera sp. | reverse complement strand
GAACCAGCTTCAGCCCGCCACGCCTCATGATCTCCGCCTCTTTTTTCCAATCAATCGGTGGCAGGACGGGGTTAGAGGCAGGCCAAGTATTCATGGCTAGAAAATGACATGCGACGGATGGGGCCGCAAGCTTGAGCTTATGGCAGCGGAAACTTCCGGTTCGCCTCTGAAACCTCAGCGCGAATTTGTGCCAGCGCGGCTTCGTCCTCACGATTCTCGAGCGCGCGATGGATCCATGCTGCGATGAGTTTCATCTCAGCTTCCTTCATGCCGCGGGTGGTAACGGCGGGTGTGCCGACGCGGATGCCGCCGCCGAGGGTGATCTTCTCGGTGTCGAACGGGATGCCGTTTTTGTTCACGGTGATGGCGGCCTTGTCGAGCGTCTCGCTGGCGATCTTGCCGTTGAGGCCGCACGGACGAAGATCGACGAGCATGAGGTGATTGTCGGTGCCACCGGAGACGATGCGGTAGCCGAGCGCGGTGAGCGCGGCGGCGAGGGCTTGGGCGTTCTTGACGACCTGGCGCTGGTATTCGACGAAGCCGGGCTGGAGCGCCTCTCCAAAGCAGACTGCCTTGGCGGCAATGACGTGCATGAGCGGGCCGCCCTGCACACCGGGGAAGACCTGGCTGTTGATCTTCTTGGCGAGTTCCTCGTTGTTCGTGAGGATCATGCCGCCGCGCGGGCCGCGCAGGCTCTTGTGCGTGGTGGTGGTGACAAAGTCGGCGTGCTCCATCGGCGAGGGATGCACTCCGGCGGCGACGAGGCCGGCGATGTGGGCCATATCGACAAACAAATAAGCGCCGACGCTCTTCGCGATCTCGCTCATCCGCTTGAAGTCGATGATACGCGGATACGCCGATGCGCCGGCGGTGATCATCTTCGGTTGCTCGCGCTTGGCGACCTCGGCGAGTTCGTCGTAGTCGATAAGTTCATTCGTCTGATTCACGCCGTACTGGCAGAACTTGTAAAACCGGCCGGAGAAGTTGGCGGGATTCCCGTGCGTGAGGTGTCCGCCGTGGGCGAGGTTCATGCCGAGCACCTTGTCGCCGTGATGCAGCACGCTGAAATAGACGGCCGCATTGGCCTGCGAGCCGGAGTGCGGCTGGACGTTGGCAAACTTCGCGCCGAAGAGCTTGCAGGCGCGGTCGATGGCGAGCTGCTCGGCCTTGTCCACTTCCTCGCAACCGCCGTACCAGCGCTTCCCGGGATAACCTTCAGCGTACTTGTTCGTGAGGCACGAGCCCTGCGCGGCCATCACGGCGCGGCTGGTGAAGTTTTCAGAAGCGATCAACTCGATGTGTTCCCGCTGGCGCTTTTCTTCGCCGCGAATGATCTCGGCAATGGCAGGATCAGTGGCTTCGAGGACTTCGAGAGGACTGCCTTGGGCGTTCATCTTGCCCACACGACGCGCATGACGACCACCGGCAAAGGGCGCATTCAACCATGCATCGACGATACGGCGGCCTTCTTCTTCGCTGGTTTTCTTGCCACTAAGGCAGAGCACGTTGGAATTGTTGTGCTCGCGGGTCGTCACGGCCTCGGCCTCATCGAAAACGAGCGATGCCTGGATGCCGGCGTGGCGATTGGCGGCCATGCACATGCCGACGCCGCTGGTGCAGACGAGGATGCCCGCCTCGGCATCGCCTTCGAGCACACGTCCCGCCACGAGATTGGCAAAGTCGGGGAAATCGACCGAGTCATGCCCTTGTGTGCCGACATCCGTCACATCGTGCCCCTGGGCCTTGAGG
>JANNGC010000398.1:0-6013 GCA_031380445.1 Pedosphaera sp. | reverse complement strand
ATTTCATCCGCGAGGTCGCGCAGGCGTTCGGGGCCGACGGGTCGTTTGTAGCAGGCTCGTTCGAGGCTGGTGCGCAACTTATCGCGTGAGAAATCTTCGCCGCTGCCGTTGCGTTTCAAAACTTTGAGATTCTCGGCCTCGATAACTTCGTAAGTGGTGAACCGGGTGGCGCATTGGAGACACTCGCGCCGCCGCCGAATGGTCACGCCATCGCGCGATGATCGGGAATCGATCACCTTGTCTTCGAGACCTTCACATTTGGGACAGCGCATCTCCTCGCCACTCCTAATGGTGTGGCTGGCTTGAGGTATCATCTATTTGTTGGGGGCGTCAAAGGGATTTCCGGGCCGGGTTAGAGGGTTTAACCACGGAAGACACGGAAAACACGGAAGGGGAAATGGACTGAACGCCGTTTGCACCCCTCAGATTTTGATTCCGTGTTTTCCGTGTCTTCCGTGGTTAAACAATTCGGGATTCGCATTGAATGCCGCCGCGAACGGCCAGTCATTACCTGCCGTGAAAATTTTGTCCCGTGTGGTGCTGACCTGCGTTGGCTTCCTCGCTTTGCTGCCAGGCGCGGCGCTGGCGCAAAAGAGAGTCGTGGCTTACGTGCCGAACTGGATTGATTTGCCGGTCTTTGCGCAGAGCATTGACTACGCGAAACTCACGCACATCAACATCGCCTTCGAGAATCCGACGAACGCGGAAGGCGACCTCTCGTTCAGCCGGAAGAATACCGCGCTGATTGCGAAAGCGCGGACGAACCAGGTGAAGGTCTTGATCTCCATCGGCGGCGGCGCAGCCTCGGGCGACAAGAAATTGGAGGCGCGCTACTTTGATCTGCTCACGGCGGCGAAGCGCGGTGCGTTTGCCGCCAAGCTCGCTGACTACGTGGTGCAGCATGACTTCGACGGACTCGACGTGGACATCGAAGGGCCGTCCATCAATCAGGATTACGGCGCATTCATCGAAGCGCTGGCGGGCGCGCTGAAACCGAGAGGCAAGCTCCTCACCGCCGCGCTGTCGAAAGGCTACGGTGGCAACAAAGTTCCTGACTCTGTGTTCCAGCATTTTGATTTCATCAACATCATGGCCTACGACGGCGCGGGCTACTGGAACTCAAACGCTCCGGGCCAGCACTCGTCGTATTCTTTCGCCACGAACAACACCGCCTACTGGCTCAAGCGCGGCCTGCCGCGAGAGAAGGCAGTGCTGGGCGTGCCGTTCTACGGCTACGGATTTGGCGAAGCATTTCGGAAGCGCGACTACACTTACGCTGCGCTTGTGGCCGCGTATCCGGGCGCGGAGAACTTGGATCAAGTGGGGAACACGATTTGGTACAACGGCCTGCCGACGATTCGCGCGAAGAGCCGTTACGTGGTGGAAGAAGGATTGGGCGGCATCATGATTTGGTCGCTCGACTACGACGTGAAAGGGGAGAAGTCGCTGCTCTCAGCGATTCATCAGGCGCTGAATGAAAAGGCCCCGGCCAGTTCGTCGAGGCCGTGAAAATATTTCCAAGTTGCAGCCGCGTCAGTTTCGCGCGGTCTGCTTCAGCGCCGAGCGCAGCACGCCCGCCACCGTGTGCAACATGCTGTTCATCGAGAACGGCTTCGACAGCAGACGCCATTGCGCGCTCACGCCGTTCGAGCGCATGTAGGGATAGCCGGTCATCAGCACCACCGGGATGTTGCTGGTCGCAGGATTGTCGTTCAGCGCGCGCGCGGCCTCGAAGCCCAGCGCATCGGGGAGAACCACGTCGCACAGCACGAGGTCAGGCGGATTCAGCAAAGCGAGAGTGATGCCCTCCTCGGCGGTCTGGGCGGAATAGGTTTTGAAGCCCCCGGCTTCGAGGGCGGCAGTCACGAACGAGCGCAACTTCTCGTCGTCGTCAATAATCAGCACCGTGTGTTGCATGTCAGATTAGCGGTGAGATGCCCGTGGGACTTGAGCGCAATTTTAGTGGGGCAGCGCGAAGAGTTTCATCACGCCGTTTGGGAATTTCAATTCAGTGCAGGATCAGCTCGTGGTTCGGCACGCGCATCAGTTGCGCGTCGAGGTCGAGGAAGAAGTCGAGGCGGCGGTCGGTCTCCGCGTCGTCAATGTCGCGGGCCATGAGGATGTAGGCGGCATAGTGATTGCCCTCGGACTCGACGAGACTGGCGTAGAACTCTGCCAGTTCCGCGTCCACGTCCGCGAGCGCGCGCCCGAGGATTTGAAACTTCTCGCAACTGCGCCCCTCGATGAGCGAGCAGCAGATGAGATGATCGATGACTTGCTGGCGCGTGCCATTGCGGATGCCGCGCATCAGGCCGCTGATCCACGGGCTGGGGAAGGGCTGCCCGAACTCGATGCCGCGTTTCTTCAGCAGCGCGAGCACGAGTTCAAAGTGTTGCAACTCCTCGATGGCGATGGCGTTCAACTCACTGACGCGTGGGAAGAGGTCGCGATATTTTTCCAAGTTCAGCGCGGTGGTCGCGGCCTTGCGTTCGAGGTGCGCGTGATCGATGAGAATCTCCGGGAGGTGGCCGAGAATTTTCGGCAGCCAGTCCGCAGGGATTTTTTCGCGCCAGAGCAACATGCGCGGGTGTTGTGCGGCGGACGCGCACGGGTCGCAAGCGGCAAATGGAATGTCCGCGCTCCGCCAAAAGGTTTGCCGCGCGCGATGGTTTTCGCTATGGCTTGCCCGCACGAACCCAGACGACGCAAACCATACTTTCATGACGCGACATTTCTCGATTCTTTTGGCTGCCGCCCTGTTCTCCAGCACCACCGCTCTCCACGCCCGCGAAGCCACCCGGCCCTACAGCCAGAAGCACGGCGCGGCTCCGCTCGCCGCCGTGCCGCAAGTCACCGTGGCCGCGACCGACGTGGCGGCAGAACTGGCGCTGGATCTGCAAGGCGTCAAAGGCGGTCCGCTCCGCATCGCGGCGGCGTCGAATGTGGAGCTTTCGCCCGCGACGCATGGCGTGTGGGAAAACGTGCCGGGCGGGCAGCTCTGGCGGCTGCGCGTGAGTGCGCCGGGCGCGACCGACGTGAGCCTGGGCTTCGCGCGCTTCCAATTGCACGACGGCGCAACGGTGCATTTCTACGCGGAGACGGAGGACTACGTGCAGGGCGCGTTCACCGCGCGCGACAACAAGCCGCACTGGGAACTGTGGACGCCGGTGCTGCCCGGCGAACGCTGCGTCATCGAACTCTTCGTGCCGGACGGCGCGCGCGCGCCGGAACTGATGCTCACCCAGGTCAATCGCGGCTACCGCGACATGTTCCGCCGCAAGCACACGCTCGGCATTCCGAAGGCCGGCGCGTGCGAGAACGACGTGGTCTGCGCCGTGGGCGATCCGTGGCGGAACGAAATCCGCTCCGTGGCCCGCTACACCATCAGCGGGCAGTTCCTCTGCACCGGCCAGTTGATCAATGACGTGGCGGGCGACAAGAAAAATTTCTTCCTCACCGCCGCCCATTGCAGCATCAGCGCCGGGAACGCCGCGACCATCGTGGTCTATTGGAATTTCCAGGCCCCGGTCTGCGGGCAGCAAAGCGGCGGTTCGCTCGCGCAAAACCAGCAAGGGGTCATCTTCCGCATGTCCAAGGCGGACGTGGACACCACGCTGGTGGAACTCGAGGACGTACCCGATGCGGCCTTCAATGTTTATTACTCCGGCTGGGACCGCACGACCATCGCCTCGCCGGGTGCCGTCGGCATCCATCATCCGAACGGCGATGAAAAATCCATCAGCTTCGCCAGCGCGACCCTGACCTCGGTCAACAACTGCATCGGCACCGGCGGCAGCGTCCCGAACACCCACTGGCGCGTGGTCTGGAACGACGGTGTGACCGAACCTGGTTCCTCCGGCTCGGGCATCTGGAACCCCGTGACGCGCCGCGTCCTCGGCGTGCTCTCCGGCGGCGGCAGCGCCTGCGACGCGCTGACCCTCCCCGACTGCTACGGCAAATTCGGCGTGGCCTGGACCAACGGCACCACGGCGGCCACGCGCCTGCGCGACTGGCTCGATCCGCTGAACTTGAATTCCAATTTTGTGGCCGGCCTCGACAGCGTGGCCGCGCCCGCCGGGCCGGTCGCGACCGTCACCGGCGCGGCCCTCGCCGCCGAAAGCTGCGCCGTGACCAATGGTGCCGCCGATCCCGGCGAGAGCGTGACCTTCAGCATCACCGTTACCAATTCCGGCACCGTCCTGCTCACCAATCTCACCGGCACGCTCCTCGCCGGCACCGGCGTCTCCGCGCCCGGTGCGGCGCAGAATTACGGGGCCATCCCGGTGGGCGCGGCCACCGTCGCACGGCCCTTCACCTTCATCGCCACGGGCGCGTGCGGCACGACCCTCTCAGTGCGCGTGCAGTTGCACGAAGGCCCGACCAGTCTCGGCATCTTCACCAACACCTTCACGCTCGGCGTCCCGAACACTTCGCTCGCGCAAAATTTCGACGGCGTGACCACGCCCGCGCTGCCCGTCGGCTGGACGACTTCCGTCACCAACGCCGGCGTGGCCTGGGTCTCGACGACGGCGCAACGCGACACGCTGCCGAACGCCCTCTTCACCCCCGCGCCCGGCGTGGAGGCCGACGCCGTGGTCACGTCGCCCGCGTTCAACATCACCACCACGAACGCGCTCGTCTCCTTCCGGCACCTCTACGATTTTGAAAACACCTTCGATGGCGGCGTGCTGGAAATTTCCGTCGGGGCCGGGCCGTTCGTGGACATCCTGGCGGGCGGCGGCGTGTTTCTCGCGGGCAGCTATACCGACACCATCAGCAGCAGTTTCGGCAACACCCTCGGCGGGCGCACAGCGTGGTCGGGGCTGACGGCCGGTTTCATCACCACCACGGTGCGGCTGCCCGGCTCGCTGGCGGGCCAGTCCGTGCGCCTGCGCTGGCGCGCGGGCACCGACGACAGCAACGGCACCACCGGCTGGTATGTGGACTCGCTCACGGTGAGCGACGGCGTGGCGTGCTGCTCCGGGCTGGCCGCGCCGAGCATTGTGAATTTGCGCCGGACGTCCGGCACCGTGGCCTTCTCGTTTCAAACCCTGGCCGGTCAGAGCTATCAGGTGGAATCGAAAGGCTCGTTGAACACGGCGGGCTGGCAGTTGCAGCAAACCATTTCCGGCGACGGCACGCTGAAACATTTCACCAACACGCTCACGCCCACGAACCGCTTCTTCCGCCTGCGCTCGCCGTGAACGGCGTGCCGGCCGTGGTGCGGCTGACACACTTGAAATCTGACCGGAAAGGCGCCCGTCTCTTTCCGAAGCAAGCGATGGTTGGTGATGAGGGCCGCCCATTTTTCGGGAGAGGTGGAGCGACGACGCCCCCACCGCTTGCCCGGTTCCAACTAACTGCTGCGACTCGTGCCATCGAGCCACTGCCGGACTCGCTGGCCGTGTTCACTCCAGGAGCGCCGAGCATCGCTTGGCCCGAGGTGCAATCCCGCTCTTTCGTGCCGAGCGCTGCGCGGCGCACCGTCATCAGCACCAGGGGCACGTTCACCACCGCGAGGATGGTGTGCGTGGTCAGGATGGTGAAGTAGACCGGACGCCAGATCCCGGTCCCCGCGAACTTCGTCGACCCGTGGGAGAGATGGTAGGTGACGTAGCTGATCAGGAAGACGATCGAGACCGTGAGCGCGGTGAGCATCACGCTCGCGTGGGCCTTTCGCCGCCGCTGCTTGATCAGCACCCAACCGACGAGGAGAAGGATCGCCGCGCTGCCGTTGAGGAGCGCGTTGAACGCAGGATGGGACAAGTCACCTACTTGGGCGGAGGGGTACCTTCGGCGGGCGGAGTACCGCCTTCGGGGGCCGCGCCCTCCGCGGGCGGGGGCTCCCACTTGGGCATCGCGAGCAGGCGCTTCCTGATTTCGCGCGCCTCGGGTGTGCCGCGCTTCTCGATCAGCGAGTGGACGTAGTGCGCGAGCGCCCACAGGTCGTTGTCGCCGTCCGGGAGCGCGTCCTTCCACATCGGCATCGCGGTCCCGCCGATCCCCGCGCCGA
>JANNGC010000230.1:0-1528 GCA_031380445.1 Pedosphaera sp. | reverse complement strand
TTTGCCGCCACTCATGCGCCGGCGCGCGCACGCGCAGGAGAGCGACGAGGGGCATCACGTTCCCGAGCGCGCGTTCCGCCGTGTGCCGCTGCCGTGGTTGAGCACGGTGATTGTAATTTTTCTGTGCGCGATGGCGCTGCTCTCGTGGCATCCGAGCTTTGATAATTCCGCCGACGCCTTGCGCCCGCGCAACAGCCCGGCCTACTCGGCCATCGCGGAGATTAAACAGAAGCTCAAACGCACGCAGGAGCCGATGTGGGTGCTCGTGACCGGACGCGACGAAGCGGAAATCGCCAAGCGCCTGAAGACGACCGAAGCCGCGCTGCAACAAGGCGTGTCGAACGGCTGGTTCACCGGATTCACGCTCACGACCAGCGTGTGGCCTGAGCCGACGCATCAAAGCGCCAACCGCGCCGTCGCCGCGTCGCTCGCGCAGAAGCGGGACGTGATGGAGCAAGCGGCGGTGAAAGCGGGGTTCACCAGCCAGTCCTTCGAGCTTTCGCAGAACATGCTCACCGCGTGGCAGTGCGCGTCCGAATCCGGCGGCGTCTTCTGGCCCACGAACGACAGCAGCCGCTGGATGCTCGACAAATTCATCGCGCGCCGTGCGGATCAGGCGATGACCTTCGGACTCATTTACCGCAACACCAACATGCCGCTCACGCAACTGACGCCGCAACTGCTGGCCTTCGGCGAACAACTCGCGAAGGACGGCATCTACGTGTCCGGCTGGGAAGTGCTGGGCTACACCGTCTTCGCGCAGGTGAAGCGAGACTTCTGGAAAGTGATGCTGCCGATGATCGCGCTCGTCCTGTTCACGCTCTGGCTCGCGTTCCGCAGCGTGCGGGAAGTGCTCTTGAGCATGATGGCGCTGGTCGTGAGCGCGCTGTGCCTGATGGCCTTCATGGGCGTGGCGGGCTGGTCGTGGAATTTGCTGAACCTGATGTCGCTGCCACTGCTGCTCGGCATGGGCGTGGACTTCAGCATCCACATCCAGCTCGCGCTCCAGCGGCACCATGGCGATCTCGCGTTGGTGCGCGGCTCCATCGGGCGTGCGCTGCTGCTGGCGGGTTCAACAACGGTGGCAGGCTTTGCCTCGCTCGCGTTCTCCAGCAACGCCGGGATGGCGAGCCTCGGAAAAGTTTGTGGAATGGGGATTCTCTGCGCGATGCTCGTGTCCGTGTTTCTGCTGCCGCTGTGGTGGCAGGCGTGGCGGAAGAAATGAAAGCAGACGGCAACGGCGTGGATTCAAGAGTTGGAGAGACGGCAGCGCGCGCATGGAGCGCGGCGTTCACGCTGCTGCAACACGCGCATGACTGGCGGGCTGGGAACCTCAGTAGATTTTCCGGAGTTGGATCGCCGATGGAAAGCAGCCTCACGGAGCCATTCACGCCCGCCCTCACCCCGGCCCTCTCCCCCGGGGAGAGGGAGCGCGAAGCGGCATGGCGGATTCGCTCAGGCTCCTCTCCGCGTTTGTTGCGCCTGCTCTCATCATTCGTGTCGGACGCGGCGATCAGCTTGAACGAAC
>JANNGC010000374.1:0-14899 GCA_031380445.1 Pedosphaera sp. | reverse complement strand
GGACGCCAGGCGATGATTGATTACTGCGCCGCCAAGGGCATTCCCGTGCAGGCCAGCGCCAAGAAGCCATATTCGATGGACCGCAATCTTCTGCACATTTCCTACGAGGCGGGCATCTTGGAAGACCCGTGGTATGACAGCTTCGATCCGAAGAAGAACCGCGATTACTTCACCACGCTCTCCGTGCTGCCCGAAGACGCGCCGGACAAGGCTGAATTCGTCGAACTCGATTTCGTGAAGGGCGACTGCGTGGCGGTGAACGGCAAGAAACTTTCTCCTCTCGCCGTGATGAAGTTCCTCAACAAGCTCGGCGGCAAACACGGCGTCGGCCGCGTGGACATGGTCGAGAACCGTTTCGTCGGCATGAAGAGCCGCGGCGTTTATGAAACTCCCGGCGGCAGCATCCTGCACTACGCGCATCGCCAGATGGAGAGCCTCACGATGGACCGCGAAGTCATGCACCAGCGCGACGCGTTGATCCCGAAGTATGCCGAGCTGGTTTACAACGGCTTCTGGTATGCGCCCGAGCGGCTCGCGCTCCAGGCCTACGTCGAGGAGAGCCAGAAGAACGTCACCGGCACCGTGCGCGTGAAGCTCTACAAGGGTGGCCTCTACGTCGCCGGTCGCAAGTCGAAGTTCAGCATGTACAACCCGCACATCGCCACGATGGAAGCCGACCCGACCAAGGCTTACAATCAGGACGACGCCACCGGCTTCATCCGCCTGAACGGCCTGCGCCTGCGCGTGAACTCGACGGTGAACGGGGCGAAGAATTTGGCGAAGCTGAAGTAGCCCGGAGCGCCGAGCATCGCTCGGCTCGGACTTGCCGCCAGCGATTCCGGTGAACTAACGTCTCGGCATGACGCTCGCAAATTTTCCAGAGCTGACGAAGCTGCCCAAACGCCAACGGCTCAAGCTCGCCGAGGAGCTTTGGTTCTCCAGCGTGGACGACAGCCTGCCCGTCAGCGCGGATCATCGGGCGGTGCTCGACCAGCGCTGGAGCGATTATCAATCCGGCCGTGCCCGGCGTGTCACACTGGCCGAATTGGAACGGCGGCTCGCCCGCAAGTGAAGACCCAGCCTGTCGAGTTCCTGGAGTTCATCGAGTCGGACCTCCGGCAGGCGCATGACTTCTACGATTCGTGGCAGACGAACGGCGCAGGTAAGTTTCAGGCCAAGTTCCGCGAGGCCGTAGGCTGGATTGAATGGAACCCCGAACTGTTTCCGAAGAAGTACAAACGCTTCCGTCGCGCCATCATCCGCAAGACCTATTTGGCATCTACTACGTGATTGAACCTGAAGTTACTGTAGTGATCGCGGTGCTGGACCTGCGGCAGAATCCCAAAGCCATCCGACAAATGCTGAACCGACGCGCGGAGAAACAAACGGAGTAAAGTCGGCGCGGACCGATTTAGAAATCGGCGCTCCGAGCGGGCATCGGTTCAACTTGAACCAAGCGCTTCTTCCACACTCTCCCGCAGCCCATTCACCATCCGCTGCGCTTGCGCTTTCGTCGTGCAGTAGGGCGGCATCAGCACGATGACGTTGCCGATGGGGCGGGTAAGGACGCCGCGTCGGGCCATCGCTGCGCAGACGCGGAGGCCGGCGCGTTCGCGGAGGGCGAACGGCTCGCGTGTGCGCCAGTTGCGGACGAGTTCCACGCCGACAATCAGGCCGACCTGCCGGATGTCGCCGACTTGCGGCAGTGACCAGAGGGATTTCAATTCTTCCTCCAGCGTGCGTTGCAGTTCGGCACGGGCGAGGATGGATTTTTTGGTGCGCAACAATTCCAGACTCGCCAATCCGGCCGCTGCGCCGAGCTGGTTGCCGGTGTAGCTGTGGCCGTGGAAGAAAGTTTTGAACTCGTCGTACTCCCCGAGGAACGCGTCGAAGACTTCCTGCGTGGTGAGCGTGGCGGCCATCGGGAGGTAGCCGCCGGTCAGTCCTTTCGCGAGGCAGAGGTAATCCACCGGCACACCGACGCGCGTGGTGGCGAACAGTTTTGTCCGCTCGGGCGCGCGCAGGATCGGCGCGAGCGATTCTTTCGTGATGTGACAGGTCACGCCGGTGCGACCGAAGCCGGTCATCACTTCGTCGGCGATGAGTTGCGCGCCGTGGGCGCGCGCGAGGTTGGTGACTTGTTTCAGCCAGCCGCTTGGTTGCGGAATCATGCCCGCCGCACCTTGCATCAATGGCTCGAAGACGAACGCGGCGTATGGCTCGCCACGCTTTTTCTGCGCGGTGAATTTCTGCTCCACCTTCTGCACGCATTCCCAGCCGCACTTCCGATACTTCCGCGCGTCCTCGCGCTCGGGCTTCGCGCGATTGAACGGACAGCGGTAGCAGTAGGGCGACATCACCTGATCCGACTTGAAGAGCAGTCCGCCGTAGCTTTTGTGGAACAGGTCAATGTGGCCGACGCTGACCGCGCCCACGGTGTCGCCGTGATACGCGCCTTCGAGCGAGAGGAACTTCGGCTTCTTCAAGCCACGCGCGCGCTTGGCGAACTGGTAGGCGAGCTTGAGCGCGACTTCGAGCGCGGTGGAGCCGTTGTCGCTGAAGAAGACTTTGGTCAATTGCGGAGTGCGGAGTGCGGAGTGCGGAATGGCGGCGCGCTTTGACTCCGCACTCCGCATTCCGCATTCCGCACTGGCCCTCACCAACTCCGCCGCCAGCACACTCGCCGGTTCATTCGCGAAGCCCAGCGCGGACGAGTGCGCGATCTTCTTCAACTGTTTCGTCAGTGCGGCGTTCAGCTTCGGATGATTATGCCCGTGCAGGTTGGTCCAGATGGAGGAGTTGGCGTCGAGATACTCGCGGCCTTTCACATCGCGCAATACCGTACCCGCGCCGTGCGTGATGACGATTGGGTCGCGCGCCAGCCAGTCCTTCATCTGCGTGAAGGGATGCCAGACGTGGCGGTGATCGAGTTCGGCCAGCTTATGCACGGCGGAGATTTAGCGCAGAGAGGCGGCGTCGCGGAGAGAAATTCTTCGCGGAGCGCGGACCGCCGAGTCCGCGTGTTCATGCTCTCTTGACCGAATCATTGCCGAAGGGCTGGAGAGGATCGCGCGGACTCAGCGGTCCGCGCTCCAATGTCGGTCGTCGTTCAGCATGTCCGCCAGCCAACCTACGTCCCACTGGAAATGCGCGGCGGTCATGGTCACGCGCAGCCGTGCGGACCCGCGCGCGACGGTGGGATAGCGAATGGCAGGGATGAAACAGCCGATTTCGCGCAAGCCCGTCGCGATGTTCACGGCCTCGGTTTCATCGCCGACGAGCAACGGAATGATCGCGCTCTGCACCACGGGAAGTTTCCACCGCCCGCCGACGAGCGCGTTCTTAAACTGATCAACGAGCGACCACAGATGCACTCGCCGCGCTTCACCTTCCCCGCTTTGCACCAGCTCAATCCCTGCGCGCGCCGCCGCTGCCGCCGCCGGCACGGGCGCGGTGGAGAAGATGAAGCTGCGCGCACGGTTCACGAGCAGGTCAACAAGCGCGCGCGAGCCGCACACGTAACCACCGCTCGCGCCGAGCGCCTTGCCGAGCGTGCCCATTTGAATCTCGATGCGGGAGGAAACTTCGTGCGCGTCGGCGAGGCCGCGCCCTTGCACTCCGAACAACCCGGTGGCGTGCGCCTCATCAATCATCAGCCACGCGCCGTAACGATCCTTCAACTCCACGAGGTCGCGCAGCGGCGCGAGATCGCCGTCCATCGAGAAGACGCTTTCCGTGACCACCACCACGCGCGCGACACGACCTTGGACTTTGGACTTCGGACCTTGGACTTCCCGCGCCCATTTCAATTTGTCTTCGAGATCGGTGCAGTCGTTGTGCGCGAAGACGCGGAGCTTCGCGCTGCTCAGGCGCGCGGCGTCCACGATGCTTGCGTGGACGAGCTTGTCCAAAATGATCACGTCGTCCTTGCCGACGAGCGCGCCGATGGTGCCGAGCGCGGCGGCATAGCCGGTGGAGAAAGTCAGCGCGGCTTCAGTCTTCTTGAACGCAGCGAGGGCTTCTTCCAATTCGTGATACGGCGCGAGCGAACCGCAGATGAGCCGCGACGCGCCCGCGCCCGCGCCAAACTTTTCCACGGCCTTCACCGCCGCCTCCTTCAACTCCAGGTGATTCGCCAGCCCGAGATAATCGTTGGAAGAAAAGTTCAGCAGCTCGCGCCCGCCAATCATCACACGCGCTCCTTGCGGTGAATCAATGCGGCGCAGTTCGCGCCGCAGGCCCGCGTCGCGAATCTGTTCCAGTTCGCCGCGCAGTTCTGAATCGAAGGCCGACATCAGCGCGAGTCTTGGGGATTCACGTCCACGGCGCAATGCGGCTGTCGAGCGCGAAGACCTGGCCGGAGATGTTCTGCGTGGTGGCGAGGAAGGCGATGAAGCGCGCGACTTCCTCGACGGAGTTGATGCGGCCGAGCGCGTTCGCCTCCGCAAATCCGGCGAGCTGTTCGGCGCTCAAGCCCGCGGTCATGTTCGTGGGCAGCACGCCGGGAAAAATCGTGTTCACGCGCACGTTGCGGGAGCCGAGTTCCTTGGCCAGCGATTGCGTGAGGCCGACGAGGCCGGCTTTCGCCGCTGCGTAACTCGACTGGCCGGCCCGCCCCCCGCGCGCGGCGAAGCTGGAGATGTTGATGATGTGGCCGTCGCGCTGGCGCAGCATCTGACGCGCGACGGCGCGGGCGCAGCGGAAGGCTCCGTTCAAGTTCACGTCGAGCACGCGCGCCCATTCGTCGTCGTTCAATTTCGCGAGCAGCGCGTCGGCGTTGAGGCCGGCGTTGTTCACCAGCAAGTCGAGCCGGTTGAACTTCTTGAGGATCTCACCGACCGCGCGGTCGATGCCTGCGGCGTCAGCGACATCAAGCGCGAGGGGCGTGATCCGCGCGTCCGTGGCTTCGACAGGCTGGCGTGCGGTCGCGACCACCCGCCAGCCCGACGCGACGAATTCGTTCACCAAGGCGCGGCCCAGTCCGCCATTGGCGCCCGTGATCAGCGCCACTTTTGGGCCGGCTTTGTGACTCATGGCGAGGCCTGCACCCAGCGGCCGCGCACCATGGCGGCCTGCACGGCACCGCGATGATTGAGCACCGCCTGATAGGGATCGCGCGTCTTGCCGCGCGGCACGGCAATGAGATCCGCGCACGAGCCGGGGGCGAGGCGGCCCAGCTCGGTGGGGCGTCCGATGGCGCGGGCGGCGTTCACGGTGGTCAGGGCGAGGATGCGTTGCGGTTTGAGCGACGGAAAATTCTCCGCGAGACGGCGCATCTCGTTGAACAGGTTTAGCTCCGCCTTCTCATTTCGCTTGGCCGGCATGGTCGCGAGGCTGTCGGTGCCGAGGCAGACGTTGACGCCGGTTTTGATCAGCTCGTGGAGCGGAAACTTTTGATGACCGAAGAAGGCGTGGCTGCCGGGGCAATGCACCACGGACGCGCCCGCGAGCGCGAAGAGCGCGGCGTCGCCGGGCGCGAGGTAGTTCGCGTGGACGGCGAGGAAGTGCGGTGAGAGCACGCCGTGCCGCGCGAGGCACGCGACGGGGGAGCCGTGGCCGCAGTCACTCATGTCGCGCTGGGGGCGGAGCCAGTCGTGCATCGAGCCGGAGCCGATCTGGAACATTTCAAATTCATCCTCCGATTCAGCAACGTGCGTGGTGAGGAGCCAGCCGCGTTCGCGCGCGGCGGCGGCGGCGGCGCGGAGCAATTCTGGCGAAGTGGAATACGGCGCGTGCGGCGAGAGGCCGGGCGTTTCGCCGGGGAGCGCGTCGAGTTTCGCGACGGCGGCGTCCACCATTTGCCGCGCGGTCTGGCGGCTGCGGACGGAGAGCAGTTCAAGACACGACACGACGCGCAACGGCGTGGCGGTCAAAACTTCGGGGAGCAGTTCCGGCACGGCTTCGATGTCCACGACGGTGGTGGAGCCACTCCGCAAAAGCTGGCGCGCGCCATCGAGCCACGACTGTGCGTATTCCGTGTAGCTCCAGCCGGACTTGAGCGCGACGATGGCTTTGATCCAGTCGGAGAAATGGCGCGCGGGGCGGAGCAGCCCGGCCATGTGCGTGTAGTCGAGATGGCAGTGGGCGTTGATGAGTCCGGGGAGAAGAATGACGTGGCCGAGGTCCACCACGTCGCCGGAGTCCGCGCCGCGCAGCTCGGAGAATTTGCCAACGGCCTCGATGTGTCCGCCGCGCACGAGCACCGCGCCGTCATCAATCGGCGGCGCGCAGACCGGGAGGACGGTGCGGGCGCGGAGGAGCATCTGGGTTGAAGGTTGAAAGTTGAAAGTTAAAGGTTGAGGGAAACCGCGTCCTTCAACTTTCAACCTTCAACTTGCAACTGATCACATCGCCGCATCCTGACGGCGGCGCTTGCCGGCCGCGGCTTCGCTGTGGTTGCGGGCCTTGAACTTGTTGTGCCGTTTGCGGATCTGCTGCTCGATCTTTTTCATCGAGAGGTCAATCGCCGCGTAGAGGTCCACTTCCCAGTCTTCCGCGTAGAGGTCGGGGCCGGCCACGTCGAGACGCACGGAGCATTTGAAGCGTTTGTCGGTCGTCTTGGCGGTGTCGGTTTCGAGGGTGATGCGGGCGCTGAGCGCGCGGTGGTCGAGGTGTTCCAGTTTGTCGAGCCGGGTGAGGATGTGGTCTTCGATGGCTTTGGTCAGAGTGACGTTGTGCGCCGACATGATCAATTTCATGGGCGTAAGGTGGGGGGTGCCTTCGGCAAAATCCAGCCCGGTTTGCAGGTGTTGATCATTTTGCAAAATCCGTCCGGCCCGCCCCGCCGCCGATTATTGTCTCGAATGCCGCCGGCCCGTGGCGCAGCATTCGTTCCGTTCCCCGCGACCGTGGCGGCCGCCGGGCCAAAACTTTTTTTATGAAAACATTTTTCCTCGCCCTCCTCGCCTGCACCGCGTCCGCGCTTTGCGCCGCCGAGGTGCCGGAACCGAAGTTCCGCGCTGTGACCGTGGATGACAAAATCCAGATCGGCTACGGCGTCACCACCGCCGACGTGGACGGCGACGGCAAGACGGACATCGTGCTCGCGGACAAGAGCCAGTTCGTCTGGTACCGCAACCCGAAGTGGGAGAAATTCGTCCTCGCCGAGAATCTCACCAAGCTCGACAACGTCTGCATCGCCGCGCGCGACATTGATGGCGATGGCAAGGCCGAGATCGCCGTGGGCGGCGGCTGGAATCCCAACGACACCACGAACAGCGGCGCGGTCTTCTACCTCGTCGCGCCCAAGGATCGGACGAACAAGTGGGACGCCATCGCGCTGCCGCATGTGCCGACCATTCACCGGATGCGCTGGGTCGAGTCGCCCAAGGGCGGCTTTGAACTCGTCTCCGTTCCGCTCCACGGCTACGGCAACAAAAACGGCGCAGGCCAGGGCGTGCCCATCATGACCTACCGCAAGCCCGCCGACCCCAAGCAGCCGTGGGAGACCAACACGCTCGTGCAGCAGTGGCACAAGACGCACAACTTCGACGTGCAGAAATTCCCCGGCGGCGCGACCGTCCTCTGGGTGGCGGCGGCGGAAGGCGTCTTCCGCATCGCGCGCGACGCGAAGCAAACTTCCACGCGCCTCCTGGCCACGAACAATGTCGGTGGCATGGGCGAGGTGCGCGCCGGACAGAACGGCAGCCTCATGCCCTTCTTCACCGCCATTGAGCCGATGCACGGCACGAACGTCACCCTCTTCACCTCGCCCGCGCGCGGCTCGCTGATGTGGGAGCGCCGCGTCCTCGACGCCACGCTCGCCGACGGCCACGGCCTCGCGTGCGGCGATCTGCTCGGTCTCGGGCGCGATCAGATTGTGGCCGGCTGGCGCGCGATGGGCGGCAAGGCCAAGGTGGGCCTGAAGCTCTACACCCCGCTCGCCACCGACTTGAAGGACTGGCGGACCACGCTCATTGATGACAACACCATGGCCTGCGAAGACCTCTGCCTCGCCGACCTGAATGGCGACGGCAAGCTCGACATCATCGCCGCCGGTCGCGCGACGAAGAACGTGAAGGTGTATTTCAACGAGACCGCGCGGTGAGGGAATTTTCTGCGCCGCGCGGCGGCATCCGCTGTCGTCTGCGCCCAGACTGTTAGCAAACGCACGTCCGCAAGAGTTGTTGCATCGCCGGAACGCCTTCCCCATCGTTTCGCCATGCAAGAATTGGAACAGGGCGATCAACTGGATGAGCTGCTGACCTGCCGGCTGAACTTCGGTCGTCGCAAGTCCGAGCCATGCACCATCGTCATCTTTGGCGCGAGCGGCGACCTCACGGTGCGCAAGCTCGTGCCGGCGCTCTATCACCTGCTCGCGGGCAAGCAACTGCCCACGCCCTTCCGCATCATCGGCTTCGCGCGCCGCCCGAAAACGGACGAGGAATTTCGCACCGAGATGAAGGAGGGGCTGGAAAAATTTTCCCGCAGCAAGAAAGTTGATCCCGCCGTGTGGACCGAGTTCGCCGCCAGCCTGCACTACTGCCAGGGCGAGTTCGGCGACGTGGATGCCTACAAGAAATTGAAGGGCATGATTGACGGCTTCGAGCACGAGGGGTTGCGGAAGAACCAGTTGTTTTATCTCTCCACTTCACCGAGCCAGTTCGCCGAAGTCGTGGAGCATCTGAATGCGGCGGACATGTTGCACAAGGATCGTCCCGCGAGCGCGGGCTGGCAGCGCATCGTGGTGGAAAAACCTTTCGGCCACGATCTCTCCTCGGCGCGCGAGCTGAACAACGACCTGACCAAGCACGCGCACGAGCGCCAGATTTATCGCATCGATCATTACCTCGGCAAAGAGACGGTGCAGAACATCCTCGTCTTCCGCTTCGCCAATTCCATCTTCGAGCAACTGTGGAACCGTCAGTGCGTGGATAACGTGCAGATCACCGTCTCCGAGAAACTCGGCGTCGGCGGACGCGGCGGCTACTACGAGGAAGCGGGCGCGATTCGCGACATGATGCAGAACCATTTGCTGCAAGTGCTCGCGCTCGTCGCGATGGAGCCGCCCACCTCGCTGGAAGCGGAAGCGATTCGCGATGAGAAGGTGAAACTGCTGCGCTCCATCCGCGCGCTGCATCCGAATCAAGTCGCGTCGAACGTGGTGCGCGGCCAGTACACGGAGGGCGCGATTGATGGCAAACCCGTCCCCGCCTACCGCTTCGAGAACAAGGTGAAGCCCGGCTCGAACGTCGAGACCTACGTGGCCGCGCGCTTCTACATTGATAACTGGCGCTGGTCCGACGTGCCGTTCTATTTGCGCACGGGCAAATATCTCCCGCTCAGTGCGAGCGAAGTGCGCGTGCAGTTTCGTCCGACGCCGAGCGTGCTCTTCGCCGCGCGTTCGGGCGCGAAGCTCGACGCCAATTCCATCACGCTTCGTCTCCAGCCGAACGAAGGCATCACCCTGCGCATCAACGGCAAGGTGCCCGGCGTCAGCACCGAGCTGCGCCCCGTGCGGATGCACTTCAGCTACGACTCCGAGTTCGGTGCCTACACGCCCGAGGCTTACGAGCGGCTGCTGCTCGAAGCCATCGAAGGCGACGCCACGCTTTTCATCCGTCGCGACGAAGTGGAGACGGCGTGGAGCATCGTCGATCCGATCCGCGCGGGGTGGGCTGAAGAATCGCTGACCGAGCGCGAGTTTTACGCGGCAGGAAGCTGGGGACCGGTGGCCGCGGAGCAAATGCTTTCCGTGCGCGGCCACACCTGGCGCAATCCGCAAATTGACCCCGGTGCAGCGGCGAAGTCGGGACATTGATGCTTCACCGCAACCTCTTCGTTCAGGTTGCAGTTCGTTTCCAAATCGCCATGAACTCGGCGGGCGTCACAACGGAGCAGCCTTGGCGCAAGTCGGCGGGATAGTCACGAATGTTTCCCGTCACGAGATGATCCGCCTCGGCGGTGAAGGAGACGGCGAGAAATGGTTCGTCATCCGCGTCCGGCAAGTTCCATGTTTCGGTTCCCGCGTTGATGCTCACGCCATCTTGCTCCAGCTTCGCCAGGACTTGCTTCACTCGCTCGGCGTTCAGCTTGAGGCGCGGACGGGCGAGCACTTTGCGATACTCGGCGAGGATTCGTTCATCGTGAAAAACTTGGAAGGCCCCCGATAAAGCCAGCGCGAGAATCTGGCCGGGATTCCCCTCGGAGTGGAGCAGGCCCGACACGACGACGTTGGTGTCGAGCACAACTTTCATCGGGTGCGACGGGCGCGGCGGGCGGCGGCGATTTCGGCGTCAATGTCGTCCATCGTCAGCCGGGACGTGCCGTTTTCCGCCGCTGATTTTTGCAGCGCGGCCTGGGCCTGCAAGGCGCGCAGGCTGCGCAGCGTGGAAAGCGTGGGTTCCAGAGATTCGGCATCCACGGAGAGAAGCACCGCCACCGGCTGGCCATCCGCCGTGACCACGAGCTGATTCTTCCGCGCCGACGTGCGCCATTGCTTCGCCGGCTTTTTCTTCAAGTCGCTCACGGAAATCGTGCTCATGGCGGGACGGTAGCCGGGGAAGTTGGCGCGAACAAGTCCGGCCTCGGCGGCAATTCTCTTCACCGCTCCGCCGTCTCGAAAATATTCCCCAGCCGCTGCGGGCGGCGGGAGGCGCGAAGCAGCGTGCGCTGGCTCGGGTGCTCGTGGGGATTTTCCAGACGCCACAGCCACAGGCTGCCGTCGCGGGCCAGTGCGAGGACGCCGTTCCAGCCTTCGGAGATCGCCACCCAGTCGGAGTGCGTGCTGAATTTTGTGGCCACAGCGGAACCGGGGTTGGTGATCGGGTCGCCTAGGAATTTCCATTTCCAAATCGTGCCGTCGGCTTTGAGCGTAATGGGTGTTTGTTGGTGCTTGCCAGCCAACGCGCGCCAGTCCCGTTCCTTGCCAAGCGGAGCGTAGATGCTGGGTGGCCTAGATTTTTTCCCAGACCCACGCGGTTCGCCCGTGACCCGGAGGGTGCCGTCTGACAGCACGCCAATCTGCGCCCAAGGAACCCACAGCGAAGGCGGGTCAGTAGGATGCAACTCCGGCGCGCGATAGAGCGTCAGCCCGGGACGCAGCGTGAAGGTGTTCGTGTCGGTGGCGGAATACTTGGGCCAGACCCAGAAGCCGCCGTCGCGCTGGCCGAGGAAGATGCGGTTGTTCAACACGGACAGCGCGGTCCAGTTCGTTTCCGTGCCAAGCCGCTGCGGCGTGTAGCCGCGCAAACCCAATTGCGACTGATTCGTCGTCCATTTTTGCGCGCCGATTTCCCAGAGCTTGCCGTCCGTCTTGAGCAGCAGCATGGACAGGTTTTGATAGGCGACGGCGTTGGTCCAATCGTTGTCCATGCCGACGCGGATCATGCGGTTGCTTTGGCGCGTGGCCGTGGGCTGAGGATAAGTCCATTTTTCCGATTCCTCCGTGACCCACAGGCTGCCGTCCGTTTTCAAACCAACGATGTCGCGTTGGGTGGAAACAACTTTCAACCAGTTCGTGCCGTCGAGAAACGCGCCGCCGAAGTTTCCGATCAACCCGCCTTCCTCATCCCAACGTCCCATGTGCGCGGCCCACACGCGGCCATCGGGCAGTTGCACCAGCGGACGCCAGCCTTCCAGGCGCATCGTGGTGCGCTCATCCAGCGCGGCCACCGGCGGGCCGTGCGGCGGTTCCACGCCGGTCAGCAATTCCCACGGACGATGGTAGAGCGTGGCCGTGGCGACGGTGACGGCGAACAGCGTGAGCACCAGCACCAGCGCGTTCCGCCACCAGACCGCGCCGCCCACCAGCACGCGCTTGAAGTTCCAATACATCAGCCCGACGAGCGCGAAGGCAAACGCGGGCGCGGCGAGCACATAGACCAACGGCCACGGGAAGCCGGGAAGATTCTCCCGATGCGCGGCCATGTTTGCCACGAGGAACGCCAGCAGCACACCGAGCACGCCGGGCGCGAGCGATTGAAGGGTGTTGCGCGAAAGCGACGAGGCGTAGAAAGCCATCAAGCCGATGGCTGCGGCGATTCCGGCAAGCGCAAGGAAGGGCAGGATGGGAGAAAGAATTTCGCCGAGCGGGAAGTATGCTCCGCCCTTTTCCGTGATGTGAACCCCGTCAAGCTGACGGTCAAAGTTGGGCAGGATTCTGGTTTGCTCCAACAGCAGCGGCAGCACCGCGCCGAACAGCATAGAGAGCAGCAACGCTGTGACGAGCTTGATGGCGAACTGCCGCCGCCGCGTCGCGGGCAGGCAAAGCTGTCCCTCCAGCGTGCCGAGCTTGCGCTCCTCCGCGACCGCCGTGCAGCCGACCAGCAAGGGCATGAACAGCCAGAGCACCCAGAAGGTGAGCAGCACAAAATGTAGTGCGGGCGAATCCGACTCCTTCACGAACCGCCGCGAGGCAATCACGACGAAGTGCAGCAGCAACAGCACGCCCGCCAGCACGAAATGCGATTGATGCAGTTGCAATTCCTTCTGCCACAACGCCGCGCGCGGACGCCAGCACCGCCGTGCCTCCGAGTCAGCGGGACTGGCGACGAGCGAGTGTGCCGGCCTCTCGACTTCGATAGCATCCGGCGACTGGCGGCCGAACTTCAGCCATCCGGGCATGGCGATGGCACCGCCGGTTGGCTGCACATCCTGCGCGCGCAGGAACAAACGCCGCGCCCAGAGAAATCCGGCGACGCTATAGAGAACGAGCGCGGCCATCATCGCGTTGCGCCAAGTGTCGGGGTGACGTTCGATGAGATTGGTGAAGCCGATGACAATCGCGCCCGGCACAATCAGCGTGAACCAAAATGCCGCCGTCACTTGCCGGAAGAAGAGCACCGTCCAGAGACCGCCGGAGAATGTGACCAGCGCGAACAGCACCGCCGTGGCGTGAAACGTCCACTTCCAAGCCGTGGGATCGTTGCGCGCCATGTTGCGAGCCATGGAATCGAAAGAGTGAAAGTGAAACGACAGCACCCAGGACAGCAGGACAATCACTGTGGCCGCCCCCAGCAATCCTGTCTTGATTCGCCAGAGGCGCGTCCGCGCGACGGGTTGCGCCAGCAGCAGCGGAAATGTTCCGCCGCTGATTTCTTTTCCAAATGAATCGAGCGCCATCATCACCACCAGCGCCGGGCAAGCCACGAAGGACAGGATCGTGAACAGCGCTTTGGATTTGGAAGCCGCGCCTAGCGCCGACGGCAACAGCCAGATGGAAAAACTTAGCAGCAAGGCCGCCGCAAAACTCGGCAGCAGCAGCCGGACTTCTTTTCGGAGGAGCGCGTTCATGCCGGGAGCGCCAGCTTCACGCCAGCGAGTTGAACTGTTTCCATCATTCCCCTGACAAATATTCCTCTGACTTTTCCCCTCTCGCCCGGTGCGAAGTCAGGGGAATGTTTGTCAGGGGAATGGGAAGATGTTTGCGGAGATTGCGAGTTCATCGCGTCCCTCCCTTCACCAAAGTTTTCGAGGCCACGAAAATTTCCTCCAGCGAGAGCGACTCGCGGCGGACTTCCTCGGGATGCGCGGCGGTGATGGTGGCGAGCAACTGATCGCTCGCGCCGTTCGCCAGCACTTCCAGTTCGCGGCCTGACTGGCGGACGTGCAGCGCGCCGGTGAGGTCGAGCGCGGGCGGCGGCTCGGCAAAGCGCGCACGGATTTTCTGGAACCGCTCGCGCGCCGCGTCCGCCGACATGGTCAGCAGGTTGCGCCCTTCCTCGATGATGGTGAATTCATCAATCAGCCCCTCGAACTCGGAGATGAGATGCGTGGAGACAAACACCGTACGCTTCTCCGGGTCGCCCGACTGATACGCGCCGATGACGGTCTCGATGAATTCGCGTCGCACAATCGGGTCGAGGCCGGACGTGGGTTCGTCGAGCAGCAGCAGTTCCGGCTCTGGCGCGATGGCTCCGATGAGCGCGAGCTGCGTGCGCTGGCCTTTCGAGAGGCTGCTCGTCTTTTTCTTCGCGTCGAGCTGGAAGCGTTTGAGCAGGTCGGCTTCGAGGTCGCGGTTCCAATGGCGGCGGAAGGACGCGAGATATTCCAGCGTCTCGCGCACGGTCATCCAAGGGTAGAACGCCACCGCGTCCGGCACGTAGGCGAGCCGCGATTTCACGGCCACTTCGTCCTTCTGCGGATCGAGTCCGAAGACGCGCACCGTGCCGTCAGTCGGGCGCAGCAAGTTGAGCAGGCACTTGATGGTGGTGGTCTTGCCCGCGCCGTTGCGCCCGAAGAAGCCGTAGCAACGGCCCGGCTGCACGGTGAGCGAAAGGCCGTTCACCGCGTCCGCCTTGCCGTAACGGCGCGTGAGATTTTTGATTTCGATGACGGGTGGTTGGTTGCTCATGATTTTTCCTCTTTCTTGGCGGCGACTTTGCGTTCAAAGAAATCAAGCCGCTCCTTGACCAGCGCGATGAAGTCCGCGCGATCCACTTGCAGGTGATGCGCGGTCACGACGGCCTCATCCACTTCCTTGACCAGCAACTGGTCGCGCACCTTCTTGGTGAAGGGCGAGGAGCCGTCTTTCAGAAAGCAGCCTTTGCCCGGAAGGGTCTCGATGACGCCCTGGCTTTCCAGTTCGGCGTAAGCCTTGGCCACGGTATTGCGGTTCACGCGCAGTTCCTCGGCGAGCGGGCGGATGGACGGCAGCGGTTCGCCGGCCCGCAACGCGCCGGACGCGGCGGCGTAACGGATTTGATCCACCAGTTGGAGATAGACCGGCTTGCCTGTTTTGAAATCGATCTGAAAGGTCATGCTTGGTAACTGTCCTAGGACACTAGGACAGTAGGCGGCAGGTTGTCAACGGAGGATCTAGGAGCGGCGATCTCCGAAGACAAGGGTGCCGTGCTTATTGAGTCTCGTGCCTTGGCGTGACGGGGCGCGGCCTTTAGGCCGCTTCACCGCGCGCCAACCGGAGGTGTCAAAATAATCCAGCCCGCTGGAACTTTTCACG
>JANNGC010000344.1:0-2350 GCA_031380445.1 Pedosphaera sp. | reverse complement strand
ATGAAGTAAGTCGTGGCGGTTCTGCTCTTCTCCGCGCGCAAACTCCCGAGCCGCTCAACTGGACCGTCCAGCAGGAACACCAGAACATGAAGGAGCAACTTGGCATCACCTGGCTGCGCCCCGGCCCGAGTGGAAACGCCACCGCAACCAACGCGGCCAATTACGACCCCGCCAAGGCCAATCCCTTCCCTGACCTGCCCGAGCCGCTGGTGACGAAGAGCGGTCAGAAGGTCACCACCGCCGGGCAGTGGTGGAAGGTGCGCCGCCCGGAAATCGTCGAGGACTTCGAGCGCGAGGTCTTCGGCCGTGTGCCGAAAAATGTTCCGAAAGTGACGTGGATGGTCGTGACGCAGGCGACGGATCGCGTGGTGGGAAGCAACGCCGTCATCGCCAAGCAACTCGTCGGCAACGTCGATAACTCCGCCTGCCCGTCGATCAAGGTGGGCATTCAAATGAACCTCGTCACGCCAGCCAGCGCCAAGGGCCCGGTGCCCGTGTTGATGATGTTCGGCTTCGGCAGCGGCCTGCCGCGCCGCGCGGGTGAACCGCCGCCCACGAACCGTCCCGGCGCGTTCGGCGGCGGCCCTGGCGGCGGAGCGAGTGCCGGCCCGTCTTCGACTGAGATGCTCATCGCCGCCGGCTGGGGTTACGCGACGATCGTTCCCAACAGCATTCAGGACGACAGCGGCGGCGGTCGCGGTGGCAATCCCGGCGGATTGACCCGAGGCATCATCGGCCTCGTGAACAAAGGCCAACCGCGCCAGCCCGACGACTGGGGTTCGCTCCGCGCGTGGGCCTGGGGTGCGGCGCGCGGACTGGATTATCTCGAAACCGATGCCACCGTGGACGCGAAAAAGATCGGCATTGAAGGCGTGTCGCGCTACGGCAAGGCCGCGCTGGTCACGCTCGCCTTCGAGCCGCGCTTCGCCGTGGCGCTCGTCGCCTCCTCGGGCGAAGGCGGCGCGAAACTGCACCGCCGGAATTTCGGTGAAGCCGTCGAAAACCTCACCGGCTCCGCCGAGTATCATTGGATGGCTGGAAACTTTCTGAAGTACGGCACTGCGGAATCCAAGTTCGGCAGCAAGAACGCCGGCGACCTCCCCGTGGACGCGCACCAGCTCATCGCCCTTTGCGCGCCGCGCCCCACCTTTATCAGCTACGGCATTCCGGCGCGCGGAGATGCGCTCTGGCTTGATCAGCCCGGCAGCTACATGGCCACCGTGGCCGCCGGCCCCGTCTTCCGTCTGCTCGGTGCGAGGGACCTCGGCGAGAAAGAAAATTATCGCACCGCGCAAATGCCGCCCGTGAACACCGGCCTGCTCGACGGCGAACTGGCCTGGCGCCAGCACGACGGCGGCCACGAATCCCGCTCGAACATGAAACACTTCATGGCCTGGGCGAGCCAGCAGCTCAAATACACCCCGCCCGCCGCCACCGTGCCGAAGTAATTGCCACCGTGGTGAAGTGCGCGCGGTCGGCGTCGCTCCTTGAACGTGCCGCCGGGTTGTGGGTCTGTTCGAATTTGGAACTCAGGAACTCAGGAAGAGACGAAGATGAAACCACGCTGTTCCTGAGTTCCTGAGTTCTAAATTCATTCTCTTTCCGGGTGAGGGCTGAAACTGACCCACTACCCGCCGCGCGTGGGCTTGCCTTCGGACGGCAGATGGAAACACTTCGTCCATGCACCCAAAACTGGCTCTGATTCTGGCGGCGTTCTGGGTTCTTGGCGGCCCCGGTCGGGCCGCCGAAAACGCGGCCCGCCCGAACATCGTCTGGATTCTCGTGGACGACATGTCGGCAAATTTCTTGTGCTATGGCGAGACCACCATTCGCACGCCACATGTGGATGCGCTGGCGGCGCAGGGCACGCGCTTCAGCCGGACGTTTGTCACCGCGCCGATTTGTTCCATCAGCCGCTCGGCGCTCATGACGGGCTGTTACCAGACCAGCATTGGCGCGCAGAACCACCGCAGCGGTTCGGAGAAGTTTCCCATCACGCTGCCCGCCGGGATGAAGACCGTGCCGCAGTTGTTGAAGGAGGCGGGCTACCACACGAGCAATCTCGCGTTTGACGCCTTCCTGCGCAGCAACGGCCCGGTCAACATCGCCAAGACCGATTACAACTTCGTCTGGGATCGCGCCGCGACCTACGACCGCACGCACTAGGCGCAGCGGAAAAATGGCTAGCCGTTCTTCGCGCAAGTGCAGTTGGTGCGTTATGAGAAGCAACTGCCCTCCGTGGTGGCGGGCTGGCGCTGGGAGCCGGTGGTCCAGGCGCTCATGAGTTTGCGCGGCGTAGCCCTGCTGACCGCGAGCATCCTCGTGGCCGAGCTGGGCGATCTGCACCGTT
>JANNGC010000293.1:0-5255 GCA_031380445.1 Pedosphaera sp. | reverse complement strand
GACCGGCGCTCCGTCCGTCATCAGCGCACGCGCCATTGCTCGTTGAAAAAGTCGGCGAGCGCGATGGAGTTATCCGCAAGATAAAACACGGCCCAGTCCGGCAGCTTCGGCGTCTGCTGCGCGTTGCTGGCCAAGCCGGCGGCGGCGAAGGTGAAGCCGCTGTTCACCACGACGTAGCGGTTCGGGTTCAACGGATTCGGGAAGATGATCACTGGCGCGTGCGTGGCGGAGGGAAACCATTTGCCGCCCACTTGCAAGGCGGACGGCCCCCAAAGGAACGGCAGCTTGTCCATCATTCGCGCGAGCAGCTTGTTGCTCTGCGGATCGCCGAACAGGATCAGGTTGTGCGCCGCGATGTCCGCGTCGGTCACCTGCGAATCATCCTTCACCCGCGCATCACCGCGAAACTGCGCGCGCCAGTCGTTCGTGGCTTTGGCGAGTTGCGAAGAAGTCCACGCGCCAACCGCTTCGCTGCGCGCCTGACCGGTCGGACGGACAACGAGGAAGCTGTCCATGAAGGCGTCGTCAATCGGGCCTTGGAGTCCGGGCTGCTTGTGCAACTTCACGGACTTCGCCGAGTCCCAATGTCCGTTCGTTCCGAGGCGGTACGAGCGGAAAGCGCCGGACGGATTGGCAAAACCAATTGCGGGCGTTGAGGAAGGCCGGCCATTGATCCAGACGCCGGACTTCAGCCAACCCGGCGCGTCCTTGATGCCGTGGAGCGTGAAGGCCGAGATGTTCGTCGTCCAAATTTCCAGACGGCCATCGGGCGCGTTCGTCCAAGTGATGTCGGCCCGCTCCCAATGTTTGATCAGTTCATCTACTTGCAGGTTCTTGGCTTGGTTAAACCGGAGCGTGCGCGTGGTGAACCGCAATTCTTTTGGAAAGGATTCTGTCGCTGCTTCGACCGCCGTGTCCACGAACTGACTGACTTCCTTCTTCGCGTCCGGCGTGTACTTGTGCCCGACGTTCGTGCCCCACACGCGCGGGAGTTTCAGCCCCTCGGCGCGCATGGCACGTTCCATCACGTCGCCGCTCTGGCGCTGCGCGTCTTCGAGGCCGGCGTAGGAAACGACGGGGACGTTCGCGAAGTTCGCGGCGTAGTCCGTGGCGTCGTAGAGCTGCCAGAGCTTCTGTTCCCACGCGGGAAATTTTGCGCGGTTTGTGCCGAGCTTCTGATACTCCGCCGTCTCCGCAAAGCCCGCGCCCGGCGCGACCACGGCCCACACGCCCGGATGATGCGCGCCGAGATGCCACGCGCCCGCGCCGCCCATCGAGAAGCCGCGCAGCGCGAGGCGGCGGTCATCAATGCGATACGATTTCTTCACCTGCTCCAGCGCCTCGAA
Organism: Pedosphaera sp.; assembly: GCA_031380445.1. Classification (GTDB taxonomy): domain Bacteria; phylum Verrucomicrobiota; class Verrucomicrobiia; order Limisphaerales; family SIBH01; genus JANNGC01. The sequence goes on along the minus strand of JANNGC010000293.1, from coordinate 3,909 downwards.
CACATCCGTCTCGCCGGCAAATTTGAAGGCGTTGCAGTAGCGGCCGTAGGGATGCAGGACAAACGTGTCGGCGGGCGCGAACTCGCCGTACGACTTCATGCGGTCGGAGATGAATTTCAACTCGGTCAAATTGTTGTCGCGTCCGTGCAGCCATACGTCGAGGCGGCGCGCGGTCTTCTGGTCGCTGGCGAAGGTCGCAGGAACAACGAGGCCGAAGGGCTGGACCGAGCCGTCAATTTTGGAAACGTAACCGCGCACCACGAGGCCGGTGGCGGTGAGCCACGCGGGCTTTCCTTCACGCAACTGTTGCGCGCGCTCCATGCCAGTCTTGAGCAGCGCGCGGGCGAGGCCCACTTCGTTGCTGCGATAGAACTCGTCGTAGCGCAGCGCCCAGTCCACGGCCTTGTGAAAAATTTCCACGTCCGGCAGCAGTTCGCGTTGTGGCGAGGAACGCAATGACTCGATCTCTTTCGCCAGCGCGTCCGCGCCCGCGCGCAACGCGGCGCGATCTTTCTCGGCGATGGCGAGGCCAGGCGGCGGCACGCGGGCGGGCTTGGGTTGTGCGGCTCCGGCGAGCAGTGCGGTCGCGAGCAGCAGGACGAGGGTGAAATGTTTCATGCGCGTTTTTTCATCTGCCACAGCATCCAGACGATCTCCTCGTGGAACGCATTCTTGGTCGGGTAGCTGAAAATTTCCGGCGTCTCGCGGACCAGCCCGGATGCGCCGCGGTTCAAACCGGCGTGCGGCGCGAACTGGGCGAGGTCGCGGAGGAACAGGCCGAAGTTTCCCACGAGGCTGTCCGTACGCCGTGCGCCGAGACAGCCGAAGTTGAACCTGTCCGCCGCGAAGCTGTAGCGCAGGGCCGCGCCCGCGATAATGATCTCGCCGAGCAGATGAAAGTTCCGCTCCTCGCGCGTGACCGTCTCGTATTCCGTCTCCTGCGTGAGATGACCGCGCCCCGTGACGCGCGTGACCGGCCGGGGCTTTGGCTGCCGCACAAAATCACTCACCCGCACCGCGCCGGCCGCGATGAGGAAGATGTGCCGCCATTCGAGCGGGAAACTGTTCCCGAGCGGATCGAAGACGAGCAGATGTTCGGGCTGACACTCCAGGTGGTGAACGGTTTTCGCCGGCGGCACTTCGGGCAGCAGCGACTGCTCCACGATTTCCGTTTCAACGCCTTCGTTCCGCAACGCGCCGTGCAACGCCGCCGCCTGCTCGGCGGAAAAGTTTTTCACGAGGATGCCGAACGCGTCATTGCCGAGGATGCTGGCGTCGTAGGGCGTGAGGCCCGGCACGGTGCGGAAGGCGCGCAGCAACTGGTCGTGACCCGGCGGGTTCAAGTCAGTTTGCAGGACGGCGTGGCGCATGGTGTCAGTGCTGATGGCTCGAAGCATGATGAGCGGGCGGGACGCCCGCAATCTTCAAGTCGTGAGCAAGGCTGGGAGCGGGGCAGTTTTGCCTTAACGCCTCGCAGCGCGAGGCCTTCCACCAGGCGCGGTCAGTTCCGCCGCGCGCGGTAGAAGCGGGCCGCGTTGGTCAGCGCGTCGGTGGCGGTGCGCGGGCCGGGGCTGAGGATGAGTCCGAAGTTGGTGAGCACGGTCCAGGCGTTCGTGCCGTCCGCTGCGTTGCGCGACTCGACGCGATACGGATAGCCGAACTCGGTGTTGAAGGTGAGGCTCAGGCGGTTGCTCGCGACATGGACGTTGGTCAGGACGATGGGCGGCAGGTAGGTGATGAGGAGCTGCGGCGACTCGCCCGCGTCTTCCAGTTCACGCGAGCCGAAGCGGCGCGCGGTGAAGATGGATTCCTCCTCCTCGGTCTTGAGCATCCAGCCGAAATTCTGCTCCGGGTGATCGAGCCAGAGCTGCGCGTCGGTGATCAGGCCGCTGCCTTCAAAAGAATAGTCGCCCAGACCCGCGATGCCCGTGGCGGAGCTGAAGCCGCCGGCGTAATCCACGCCCTCTTGGCCGCCGGGAATGGTCCATTCATTCGTGCTCCACGAGGCGTGTGTCCAGGTGGCGTCGCCAGGCTGCGCGGGCGCGCCGAGGCCGGGGTACTGGGAATCTTCCGGGAGGGCGGAGCCTTCGTTCCACGCGCGCAACAGGCGGCGGAGGGAGAAGAGCGAGTCGGCGTTGCCATCCACGGGCGTGCGCGTGACCGTGACCCGCACGCCGATGTCGAGGATGGTGGCACCGGCGGGAACGGCGGCGGCGATGTCAAATTTGATCAAGGCCCGGTTGGTGTTGCCGTTTTGCGTGAGGCCGGCGGCGAGCCAGGTCGCGCCGCCGAGGCTGTTCGTGGGTTTTAATTCGATCAGCGTGGCGTCGGCGCTGGGAAAGAGCGTGACCTGATCCGCGCGCGCCAAGAACAACACGCCCAGAAAACAACCGAGCCACGCGAAGTGCGTGGCCCGGTGCGAAAGAAACGAAACGGTCATGCCGTATTCTACAGGAATCCGACTTCGCCGCGAATGGCCGTGCCGTCGGTCGAGGTGCCGCCGGTGAGCAGGTTCTCACCCGCGACCGCGTAACCGGGGATGATGCGGTTGAGCTGGCTCTGCGTGGCTCCGAGGTGCTTGCGAATCACTTCGCCGAGCACGGAGCGGAAGTCGGTGGTGCGTTTCAAGTAGCTGCCGCTGACGCCGAACATCGAGCCGGCGGCGCCTGGAACCCACGGGATGCTGTCGGTGGGAGAGCAGTTGAAGACGCCGGAGGGGTTGCCTGCGCCGTAGCCTTTCACGCTGCCGCCCGCGACCCACATCACGTTGCCTTCGGCGTGGTCGGTGCCGAAGTCGGTGTTCTCGCGCGAGGTGCGGCCAAACTCGGAGAGCGTGACCACCACCGTGTTGTCCCAGCTCGCCTGGCTGCCGTGGTTCGTAAAATACTTGCGCAGACCGTACAGCGCCCAGCCGATGACGCGCTGGAGATTGGCGTGCGCGCCCACCACGGAGTTGCCGGCGGTGACCTGGTTCTGATGCGTGTCGAAGCCGCCGATCTCGGTGCCGGCAATGATCGCCGAGGTGTGGTTCAGCACGAGCGCGGCAGCCTTGAGGTTGTAGAAGAAGCTCTGGTGGCTGGGGTCCACGACGTACTTGTTGCCGTTGGCCGAGGCGTCAGGCCGGCGCCAGCCGCCGTTCTTGTCGTTGCTAGTCGGGAAGAGGAAGTAGCCCTTGGCCGGATCGCCGATGGACTGGCTCTGACCGTTGATCGGCACCCAAGTGTTGTCGTCGTCGGTCTTGATGTCGTCCTGATAGGTGTTGCCGCCCTCGGTGAAGTTGATCGCGCCGAACTCCTGCAAGGTCGCCGAGAGGCTCTGGTACTGGTTGTAGAGCAGTTCGCGGTTTTGCTTGGCGGTGAAGGTGTAGCTGTTCGCCTGCGCAATGGCGTTGGTGGACTTGATGTTGCTGCCGGGCGAGGACACGGAGGGCACGCCGAAGACGTCGTAACGCTCCGGGTCGGTGAGGTTCGTGAGCGCCGCCGCCGAGCCGCGCAGGATGAGCGGCAGGGACGATTGAATCGAGACGCCCGTGACGCCCTGCCCTGCGAGGCCGGACTCGATGATGGCGCGGTAGAAGATGCCGTCCTTGCTCAGGTTGTTGTTCGGGTTGCCGTTCTCCCAATAATTTTGGGAGTCGAAATGCGAGCGCGACTGCCGCGGGTAGCCGACGCGATGGATGAGCGCGAGGTCGCCGGCGTTATAGACGGGCGCGAGGAATTTCAGCGACGGGTGCAGCGCGGCGAAGCCGTTGCCGAGGCGCACGCCGAAGGGATAGAAGCCATAGGTGCTCGCGGCTCCGGCCTGCGGCGAGTCGCAGGCAATGCCGCTGGTCGCGTAGTTGGTGCCGGCGTCCTTGGGAATCTGAATGTTCGGCCGGCTCGTGGCGTAAGCCGTGTCCTGAATCGGAAT
>JANNGC010000247.1:0-2374 GCA_031380445.1 Pedosphaera sp. | reverse complement strand
CGCTCGACGGAGTTCACGTCCTCCAGCACGCGCGTCATCAAGTCGCCGGACGAGCGTTGATCAAAGTAGTTCACGGGCAGGCGCTGAAGTTTGCCGTACACTTCGCGGCGCATGTCGTAGATCACGTTTTGCTCGAAGGTGTTGTTCAGCCGGAGGCGCAGACTGTTGAACACTTCGCGTAGGAAAAACGCCCCGAGGATCGCCAGCATCACCCACGTCAACTGGTCGGAACGTCGCTGCCCGATCACGTCATCAATGACGAACTGCGTCAGCTTCGGGTAGGCCAGCGAGCAGGCCAGCATGAGCAGCGCGCAGCCGATGGTGCCGGCGGCCATCCACGGGTAAGGCCGCAGATATGTCGCAACCCGGCGAATAATTTCCCAGTTGCCGCGCTTGCGTGCGGAAATCGTGGGGTCGGGTCGGGGAGAAAGTGCGGCGTGGGCCATCGTTCAGTGTCCTGGTTTTTTCAATCCTGCAATTGGTTTGAGGTTTGCTGAATTGGCCGCTCGGAGCAAAAAAGAATTTCAATTTAAGTCGGATGACCCATTGTTTTGAAATGTTTCCAGCGGTGGACACGCGCGATTTGCCTGCAGTGGAGGTCGAGGTCGCGGGCATTTTCGCTTCGCTGTTTCCCGAGGCGGAGAGCGCCTTCATCGCCCGAGCCTTCGGCTGGGCGGAGCAGTGGTTCACCGGACGCTACCCCGGCTATCAGGCCATCGACGCACGCTATCACGATCTCGAACACACACTGCAAGGCACGCTTTGTCTGGCGCGGTTGCTGCGCGGACGGCATTTCACCGGCACGAATCCGGTGCTGACGCCGGTGATGTTTGAACTCGGGCTGCTCGCCATCCTCGCGCACGACACCGGCTACTTGAAACGGACCGAGGACACGGAAGGCACGGGCGCGAAATACACGCTCACGCATGTGCGCCGCAGCGGGGAGTTCGCCGCGAAATTTTACGCCGCGCAAGGCTACAGCGCGGGCGACATCAGCGCGGTGCAAAGCATGATCCGCTGCACCGGCGTGAACGCGGACTTGCCGGCCATTCCCTTCGCGAACGAACTGGAGCGTGCCGTCGGCTACGCGCTCGGCACGGCGGATTTGCTCGGGCAGATGGCCGCGCCGGACTACGTCGAGAAGCTGCCGGTGCTGTACGCGGAGTTCGCGGAGGCCGCGCGTTTCAATGGCGCGGCGGCCACGAAGTCGATCCAGTTCGCCAGCGCGGAAGAGATGATGCGCAACACGCCTGCCTTCTGGGAAAAATATGTCTGGCCGAAAATCAACGGCGACTTCGGCGCGCTCCACCGCTTCCTGACCGACCCGTTTCCTGACGGGCCGAACTACTACCTCGACTGCATCGAAGCAAACATCGCGCGCCTGCGCGAGCGTTTGGCGAGCACCGCGCACTGAATTGACCGTCGTCGCGCGGCGACAGCACCGGCCCGCGCCTCATCCCGTCCGCGCTGGCCCGGCTACGGTGACAAACAAAATCCCCCGGCGGCTTGCGCCACCGGGGGATTGAAGACCGAATTTCAGGCCGCGCTTACTGGCGCAGCGTGTAGAATTTCTCTGCGGTGGTGTCCACCGTCACGCGGAAGAAGCCGCCGGATTGCAGGACGGGCAGGCCCACGAGCGACCACGCCGGCGTGGTCAGATCCGTGGTCGAGTAGAGCTGCACGCCGCCCGGCGTCGTGTCCGGCCAGGATACTTCAGCCTGGGTCGGGCTGATCTGCACAATGTGCAGCGCCGTGCCCGAGGGCGGCACGCCCCAGAGCATGAGGTCGAAGCTCAGGTCCGAGGAGGTGAGGGAGTTCTGGTGAACTTCCACGGCCAGCGTGTTCACGCCCACGAGGAGAGAGTTCACGATGTTCGAGGCGTAGTAGCGCGTGCCGTCGGAGGGGTCGGCGGCGCCCGCGAGGTCGGTGTAGGCGAAGGGCACCACGACTTCGTTCGTGGTGTTGAACGTGGCGACCAGGTTGCCGTTCAGATAGACCGCGCTGCCGTCGTCGTAGAGCGACTGGACGATCAGGCTGCCGAATTGGGCCGCGTTCGTGACCGTGAAGGTCTTGCGGAAGTAGATGGCGCTGAAACGGGCGGCGGCCGGCCCGATGTCAATGACGGTGCGCTCGGTGTTGTTGTTGGGCGGGGCCACGGCGTCGCCGCCGCCGATTTCGGCGAGGCCGCTGAGCCAGGCCGAGTCATCGAAGGCGGACTGATACCAGAGGTTGCCGCCGCCGTCGTTCGGGGGCTGCACGCCGGCGTTGTTGTATTTCCAGAGCGCGCCGTTGGTGACGATGATGACCGTGGGCACGGCCGGAGCGGTGCCGACGACGAGCTGCGTCGCTTGGCTGATGCCGCCGCAGTTGTCCG
>JANNGC010000232.1:0-1705 GCA_031380445.1 Pedosphaera sp. | reverse complement strand
ATTCCGCACCTCCACCGTCGAACGCCTGGTTGCGCTGCCGTCGTAGCTCATCGCCTGGTCAGTGAGTTTCAGATCATCATCAAGCGCGCGGTGCGGCTGGATGCCTTTGCTCTGCAACACACCGTGATACGCGCGCACCGCTTATCACGACTGGCGTTTGAAGCGGACGTTCGGTTGAACCGAACGTCCCGCCCCATCTACCTCAAAAACGCATCACTCAATCCACCATCCACCGGGATGATGTGCCCCGTGGTTTTCGTCAGACGATTTGAGACGAGCAGGAAGAAGCCCTCGGCTTGATCCGCAGGCGTGATGGGATTTTTCGTCAACGTGCGCTCGGCGTAGAAACGGGCCAATCGTTCGGTCAGCGCGTCGCTCGATTCGCTCTCGGTGTAGGGGATGTTGTATTTCGCGAGGCTGGCAATGACGCGGTCGCGCGGGAACATGGCGCTGCCTTGCACGACGGTCGCGGGCGCGACGCCGTTGACGCGGATGAGCGGTGCAAGTTCCACCGCGAGTTCGCCGACGAGATGATTCGCCGCGGCTTTGGACGTGTCGTAAGCGATGGAACCTTTCTTCGCGACCACGGCGTTGGCGCTGGTGGTCAGCACGAGGCTGCCGGGCAATCCCTGTTCGAGCCAGTTGCGCTTCGCCTCGTCGGCCACGATGTAGGAACCCATGACGTTGATGGCGAAGGTGAGCGGCCATTTGTCGTCAGGGATGCGGCCGGTGGTGTCCGGCGGGACAAAGATGCCGGCGGTGACGACGATGGAATCAAACCCTCCGTAGGCCAGCGACACTTGATCGAGCATGGCGCGCACGCTGTCGCGTTTGGTGATGTCGCAGGCGAGTCCGATGGCGACGCCGCAATTGGAGACACCCGTGCCGGCCACGCCGATGCCTGCGCCGTATTTGTCCGTGATTTCCTTCGCCGTGGCCTGCGCGGCTTCCAGCTTGAGGTCCACACACACGAGGTGCGCGCTTTCCTTCACGAGCCGGTGCGTGACTTCCTTGCCGATGCCCGAGGCGGCGCCGATGACGACGATGACCTGCCGCGCGAGTTCCTTCTCGGCGGGCATGCGTTTTAATTTCGCTTCTTCGAGCAGCCAATACTCGATGTCGAACGCCTCCTGCTGCGGCAGTGCGATGTATTTATCAATGGCCTCCGCACCGCGCATCACTTCCACGGCGCAGTTGTAGAACTCGGCGGTGACGCGCGACTCGGACTTGTCCTTGCCCCACGCGCTCATGCCGAGGCCGGGAATGAGCACGACGGTCGGGTTCGGGTCGCGCATGGCGGGCGAGTTGGCGTGTTTGCACTTCGCGTAGTAGGCCGCGTAGTCCTTGCGATATTGCTCGATGCCATTCGACAGCTTTGTTTTGAGCGCGGTGACATCTTCGGCCTGCGGATTCCAGTCCACGTAGAGCGGCTTGATCTTGGTGCGCAGGAAATGGTCGGGGCAGCTCGTGCCCAGATCCGCGAGCCGCGTCGCATCCTTCGAGTTCACGAAGCGAAGTATCTTCTCGTCGTCTTGCACAGTGCCGATGAAACGCTTTTGCTGGCTGACCTGGCCGCGCAGCCACGGAAGAATCGCCGAGAACGTCGCGTTGCGCTTTTCCTGCGAGAGCGTCTGAAACTTCGCGCCGCCGAACGCCTTTGCGTCGCCGCCCTTGGCCGCGTATTTCTGCTCGATGAACTGCGACG
>JANNGC010000223.1:0-1912 GCA_031380445.1 Pedosphaera sp. | reverse complement strand
GGCGGCAAGGTCACGGTCACGGATGATTTGCGCGCCGCCGCTGCGGGCGCGGACATGCTCTACACCGACGTGTGGGTCTCGATGGGCAAGGAGGCCGAGTCCGGCGAGCGTCTCCGTGAAATGGCCGGCTATCAGATCAACGCGGAACTGGTGAAGCTCGCCAAGCCCGGCGCGCTCGTCATGCACTGCCTGCCCGCGTATCGCGGCAAGGAGATTGACGAGGAAACGTTTGAGGCGCATGCGGGCACCATCTTCGATCAGGCCGAGAACCGGCTGCATGTGCAGAAGTCCATCCTCGACTGGATTGTGCGCTGAAGATGGGGCGCGGGTGTCCCCACCCGCAGCACGCCGCTCATTTCCAAAACGCCCGGAAGGTTCGCACGATCAGTCCCAACTCGGCACGCTGCGGCTGAGGACAGCCGCGCTCCGAAGGAAAAAAGGAGGTTACGCACGTCAGGAAAAGAAGAACGGACCCGAAGCCGAAGCTCGCGAGTCCGTTTGGTTGTTTGGGTGCTGCTGTTGTAAAACTCCCGCCGGTTTTCTGTCCAACAAACTTTCTTCCGCCGAGAACTTTCTTGTCTTGATCTTGATCCGGCACCCCTTCGCAGTCTCGTACGTGTGCGGGGAATTATTTTCTGGCCCACATCCGACGCGTTGCATTCCCGCGATGAATCTCCGATCCTGCTGCGCATGGATCACAGCGCGCACACCGGCCCCGCCGCGGACTCCGCCCTCCGCTGCCGCTGGTTGCGTCATGGCCGCGAGGCCATCGAGGCCATGCTCGAAGCCATCCGCCACGCCCGGCATTCGGTGCGGCTGGAGATGTTCATCTTTCATCCTGACACGACCGGCGACGCCTTTCGCACCGCGCTCCTCGCGGCCCAACAACGCGGCGTGCGCGTGCGCGTGCTCTGCGACGCGTTCGGTTCCATCGGTTTGCCCACGAGCTACTGGCAGGAATTGGTGGCGGCGGGCGGCGAGTTCCGCTGGTTCAATCCGCTGCACATCCAACGCATCCTCTACCGCGACCATCGAAAAATTCTCGTAGTGGATGATGCGCTGGCCTTTGTCGGCGGACTCAACATCGGCCTCGAATACAGCGGCAACGGCGTGACCAGCGGCTGGCGCGATCTCGGTTTGCAAATCGAAGGCGCGCTCGCGCGGGAACTGGCCGACGCTTTCAATGATCAATTCGCCCGCGCCGACGGACGGCATCGCCGCTTCCAGCGCATCCGCCGCGCGAACGCCGACGAGGTGGTCGCCGGCCACGACTGGAAATTGCTCCTCACCAGTCCGGGTCGCGGACATCGCGTGCTGAAGCAATCCCTCGTGCAGGACTTTGGTGACGCGCGCAGCATCCGCATCATCAGCGCGTATTTTCTTCCCGGCCTCAAGCTGCTGCGCGCTCTCAAGCGCGCGGCCCGGCGCGGCGCGCAAGTGCAGCTCATCCTCGCTGGCCAGACCGACGTACGTTTGATGCAGATCGCCACACGCAGCCTCTACCCGGCCCTGCTCCGCTCGGGCGTCGAGATTTACGAGTACACGCCGCAAATCCTGCACGCGAAAATGGTGATCGTGGATGACGTGGTTTATGCCGGCTCGGCGAACCTCGACGCGCGCAGCCTGGGCATCAATTACGAAGTCATGCTGCGCCTGCCGTCCGCCGCGCTGGCGGCGGACGCGCGGGAAATTTTTGCCGGTGATTTGCGCCACAGCCAGCGGATCGACCGCCCGCGCCTGCGCCGGGCGCAGTCCTGGTGGGAAAAGTTCGTCCTGCGCTGGGCCATGTTTCTCTTCGCGCGACTCGATCCGTATCTGGCCCGCCGCCAGCGGAAGCGGCTGCTGAATTCTTAGGCCCTTGGGAGCGCCGGCATCCCTGCCGGCGCGAAGATGTGCTGGGGCCAGCAACGCG
>JANNGC010000214.1:0-5195 GCA_031380445.1 Pedosphaera sp. | reverse complement strand
ATCACGTATCCGAGCCGCCCGCTGCTTGTGCCGAAGAAGGTGGATGGCGAATCGATTGCGAAGCTGATCGAACTGCTGTAGGAACCCGAGGACAACGTCCGCATCCGCGCGAAGATCGAATTGGACAAGCACGACACGAAGAAGGTGCTCGCCGCCGCCGCGAAGTGGGCGAAGCAATTCGACGCGAAGAAAGTCGAGGACGCGCATCATCTCCTCGAAGTGCTCTGGCTCCACCAATGGCACAACGTGGTCAACGAGCCGCTGCTCAAGCAACTGCTCGCCTCGCCCGAGCCACGCGCCCGCGCGCAGGCGGTGCGCGTGATCGGGTATTGGGGCGACCGCGTTTCGCAACCGCTCGCCTTGCTCAAGACGGCGGCCAATGATCCCGCGCCGCGCGTGCGTCTCGAAGCGGTGCGCGTCGCCAGCTTCTTCACCGGCGACGAGGCGATGGAAGCCGCCTACCAGGTCACGAAATTCCCGATGGACTATTACCTCGACTACACCTTCAAAGAGACGACCAAGCAGTTGAGCAAGTCCGCGAAGAACTTTGTCCCGAAAGACCCCGCGCTCCTCGCCGCCAGCATCACACGCATGACGGACAAGGAACTCGCCGCCGCGCCGGTCAGCGAGCCGATTCTCCTCGCGCGCCTCGAACGCAAGACCAGCGACGTGAACACGCGCAACTCCGCGCTCGAAGACCTCGCCAAGCTCCGTAAGACCGACCGCGCCACCGAAGGCGTCGCCGCGCTCAAACGCCTCGACACACCGGACGCGTCGCTCCAGTCCGTGAACGACCTCGCGCTGCTGCTCACCGCGATGCCCGACGGTCTGGCGAAGCAGCGCGCCGAGTTGCAACGGCTCACGACTGACACGCATCAGCCCGCCGTGCGCCGCGCCGCGTCCGCCGCGCTCGTGGCGGCGGATGGCAAGCCCGATCCCGCGTGGGAAAAAACTTCCGGCAATCCCGGCGCGCGCGCGCTGCTCATTGAATCCATCGTGATGCTCGCGGACCCGAGCGCGCGCGCCGCGTTCCAGCCGCTGCTCGCCGCGTCGGTGAGTGATGCAACCACGGATTCATCCGTGCGCGCCGCCGCCATGCGTTCGCTCCCCTTGATGGGCAACGACTTCGCCTCGAAGAATTTCTCGCTCATCGCGGCGCGGCTCGGGGCGGGCGAGGACGTGACTGTTTCCTCCCGCGCGATTCGCAAACTGCCCCGTGACGCGTGGGCCAAGGACCAGGCCGCGCCCCTCGCCGACGCGATTCTGAAATGGGCCAAGGCCGTCCCCGCCGGACAGCGCACGCAGCAGGACTTCATCGAGACGGTGCAGGTCGGCATGGATATGGCGACGCTTCTCCCAGCCGCAGATTCGGCGCGCGTGCGCGGGGCATTGCTCGACCTCGGCGTGAGCGTGTTCGTCATCAAGACGGTGCGCGAGCAGATGCGCTACGACCTCACCCGCATCGTGGTGGAGGCGGGCAAGCCGTTTGAAATCATCTTCGAGAATGACGACATGATGCCGCACAACCTCGTGGTGACGACGCCCGGCGCGCGCGAGGAAATCGGCGCGCTCGTGGACAAGATGCAGCCCGGCACGCTCGACGCGAAGGGCCGCGCGTTCGTGCCGGCGAGCCGCAGCGTGGCGGCAAAAATTCTCGGGGCCACGAAGCTCGTGGAGCCGGGCCAGCAGGAAACGCTCAAGCTCACCGCGCCGAGCCGCCCGGGGATGCATGAATTCGTCTGCACCTTCCCCGAGCATTGGAAGGTGATGTTCGGCCAGCTTGTGGTGGTGAAAGACAAGGCCGCGCTCCTGCAAGCCAGCGCCACGCCTGCGCCCATGCAGAAGGCGGCGGCGGGGCATGATCATTGAGTGAGATTAACGACCGGGAGCCATGCACATCATTACGCGCAAACGGCTGAATGAATTTGCGGCGAAGCATCCGACCGCGACCAGCGGCCTGGCGCACTGGTACCGGACGCTCAAGAGAACGGACTTCGACAGCTTCGTCGAGCTGCGGCGAGCCTTGCCCCATGCCGATCAGGTTGGCGGGCTGACGGTGTTCAATATCGGCGGCAACAAGGCTCGCTTGATCGCTGCCATCCACTACAATCGCCACAAGGTTTACATTCGGGCCGTGCTGACCCACGCCGAATACGACGCCGGAAATTGGAAAGAGAAATAGCCATGTCCACCGCTCAAATTGAAAAAGCGTTTGCCGTCTGGCCGCAGATTGAACCGACGCTGCGCGTGCCGCACACTGACCGCGAATACCGCCGGCTCGTGAAGCTGCTCGACCGCCTGATTGATGAAGTGGGCGAAGACGAGAAGCACCCGCTCGCCTCGATGATGGAAGTGCTCGGCGTGCTCATCGAGAAATACGAGGACGAGCATGTGAAGGAACTGGTGTGAACACTCCGTGGTTTGTTCGCCAGCTCAACGTGAAGAAAGTTGTGAAACAACGATATGCCAGCACCAACCAAGGTTAATCCTTCGAATTTTCCAGACGCGCAGGTCGTTTACAACGAAGCTAATTTCTCGATTGCATGGGGCACTTGGGAAGGAAAGAGAAAATGCCTTGGCATGCGATGGAACGGTGGGGCGAAAGATCCGGGTTACCCAAAACTCTTCAAAAACCCAGTTTGGTTTGTGCTTCCGGATGAACTGTCTAAGCCAATAGTCAAAGCCTTACTCGGTGAGAAGGGTTCGAAAAACGAAAAGCTCCTCAGGGTACTCAACAGATTGCGCAAGCCTCGCGCCAAATAACCATCGATATTCACGCGTATGGCCCTTCTTAAATGTTCGGAGTGTTCCAATGAGGTGTCAGACAAAGCTGTCAGTTGTCCAAAATGCGGCAATCCCTTGCAGGCTACCGCCTCGCAGCCGCCCGTGGACTTGGATGAGCTAATCAAGCAGATGCTTTCGCGAGAGGGCAAAATTCCCGCCATCAAACTTTACCGAGAGCACAACCCACGGGCAGGACTTGCGGAAGCCAAAGACTATGTCGAGCGTGTCGAGGCTGGTCTTCCTTCCGGAGCTACCGCAAAACCGCCGGCACAGGGTTGTTCGGCAGTAGTCGCAATCGGCGGATTTTTCGTAGCGGGTATTTTGGTGTTTATGATCTGGAGCAATCTCCCGAAAGCAACGCTAGGAAATGATAATCCCTACGCAGTTGCGTCGCCCAAACCGTCCGGCTCGTACTTGACGGATTATTCGCTTTCAACCGTGACGTGGGCCGAGGTGGACGACATTTACAATCTCAAAAGCAAATCCACAGATTTGCAGAAGGACGCGGCTTGGAAAAAATACCTGGGCAAGAGAATCAAATGGAATGGAACTGTTACTTCGGTTTCGGACAGCTTTGGCAGTTTAAGTCTGCAAGTCAAAATGAACACTGACACGCTCACTTCAGACTTGCTGATCAAACTTAAGGAGTCGCAGAAATCTAAAGCTCTCACCCTCAAAAAAGATGAGTCTGTCACGTTTACCGGAACCTTGAACAAGTGGGGCAGTCTATTGCCCATTACCTTGAACGAAGGTGAGATCGTAAACTGAATCAGCCTCTCGTTGGCTGCGCGTTCCAACCCACTCAGCCGTCTTGCCCGTCGTCCGTCCATCGCGGAGCGATGCTATGAAGGTAGCCGTGGGATTCATCCCACAGTCAAACCGCGCCATCATCCCACGTCGCGTAGCGACGCCTGAACCCCGGAACCCTTTCAATCGTCGCGCCGCGACTTGAATGCCTCTCCCTTCTCGCACCGTAATCTTGCGCCAGCAGTCGGCCCGGCCAAACTGCTGCCATGAGCTTGGAGCAACTTGAATCTTCGATCCTGTCGCTCGCCCCCGAGGAGCGAAAGCAGTTCGCGCGCTGGTTTGAGGAGCACCGTGATGATCTGGTGGCCGACGACAACGAACTGACGGCAGAACAGCACGCCGAGATTCTCCGCCGCCGCGAGCAAGCCCTCGCCCATCCCGAACTGCTCGAACCGTGGGACGGCACCATTGACCGCGTGCGCCAACGCCTACATGAGCTTCGTCGTCAAAAAGCGGCGTGGTGAAGGACAAGACGGTGCCCTGCCCTTCCCCTCGCGTCGAAAAGCCTGACGTTCGCTTCAACGGGCCGGTGTCGGCTGGCCGGAAGTTTCCACATAGCTCGCCGGGATCGGCTTTCCATCCAGTTGCGCCTGGAGCAGATCAAGAATCGCCTGGGAGTCGTAGAGTGCGATCACCTTCTCGCGCACGGCGAGGCAGTTCTCGCGGAGCTTCGGCTGGGCAGCGAGAGCTTCGTCGAGTTTCGATTTTAATTCCGACGGCGAACTGTGCAGCGCGTCCACGGTGAAGATGCAGGAGCGCAGCAGCGGATACTCGTAGGGCAGCGGACGGCCCAAGACCGGCGTGCCGAGGCAGACGTATTCGAGATACTTGGGGATGGACGCCTCATGCACGCCGCCGGTCGCGATGGCGTAGCGGCTGCGCTGGACCGTGCGGCAGTATTCCGCCCACGTCAGGCGCGCGCGTCCGCGCCGGTCGAAGACTTTGTAAGGCGCGTTCTCAAACTTCTTGATGCCATCAATGAGGAGTTCGCGGTCGCGGTAGATGTTGGCGAAGTCGTAGCGCGCGGGCGCGTAGGCATCACGCATGTGCCAGATGCCGTAGGTCGCGCCGGTGTTGGAGAAATCGTATTCGTCCGGCGCGGGTGTCCACGAAGGCACGTCGCCGGTGTTGCTGGAAATGGGGAAGTAGAGCAGGCGCTGCGGGTCGCGATTATCCAGCTCGCGGCTGCGTCGCTGGATCTTCTCGCGATTTGGCGCGGCGATCAGCGCGGGCAGACGCTGGTTGGAACTCGCGATGTGAAAGGGAATCATCATCTCCGGCGCGGAGAGGAGCGGGGCTTTGAACCCATTTCCAAACGTCGCGAGTCCCTTCCGAATGGCGATGCCGTTGTAGAGATTGAACAGCAGATACTCGGCGTGGCGCGTGTACCACCAGGGGCTGGTCCACCAGTCAATCAGCGCCATGGAGAAGTTTTTGCGCTCGGCGAGAATCGGCTGGATGGCGCGCAGTTCCTCCGGCAGCAGGCCGTGCAGGATGACGTGTTTGCCCGTTTTCCACAGAATCTCTTTGAGCTTCGGCAGCGACGCGGGGTCGGCCTTCATCTTCAGCGAGAACGTCTGCGCGCCGCGCGCTTCGAGCGCCGC
>JANNGC010000218.1:0-1798 GCA_031380445.1 Pedosphaera sp. | reverse complement strand
CGCTCCGTTCCAACCCGGCAAATTTTGAATAGCCCCGCGCGTCCGCGCCGTCCACTCTCGCGGTCATCTCCGTGTTGGAAACTCAATTTTGATGAAAGTCTTTTTGACCTTGCTCGTCGTCGCTGGACTCAGCGTCGGGGGCTTTTTTGTCTGGAAACAATGGCAGCGCAAACAGGCCGAGGCGGCGGATACAAAAATCGTGTCCATCGCCAACGTCGAGGCGCGCGACATCAGCTTCGCGATCACGGCGGCGGGCGAGATCGGGCCGGCGGATCAGGTCTCGGTGCGTCCGGAAATCAACGGCAAGATCGCCGAGCTGCCAGTGGACATCGGCGATCAAGTGAAGAAGGGCCAGTTGCTCTGCCGTCTCGACGACACCGATCTCCAGACGGAAAAGGAAACGCAAGTCAGCCAGATCGCGGGCGCGAAATTGCAGATCGAAGCGGCGTCGCTCCAAGTCGAAAAGACGGAGCGCGAGTTCAAACGCAACGATGAACTGTTCAAGAACCGGCTGGTCGCGCAGGACATCTTCGACAACGCGCGCACGGATCACGCGGTCGCAAAAAATTCCCATCAGCTCGCGGGGAACGCGCTGCAACGCGCCGAGAATGCGTTGAAACAGGTGGACGACAAGCTCGCCAAGACGCGCATCGAAGCGCCGTTCGATTGCACGGTGCTCACGCGGCCCGTGTCGCTGGGGCAGACGGTGTCCGGCTCGGGCGGGTTCAACTCCGGCACGGAAATTCTCAGCGTGGCGAACTTGAACGACATGATTATCACCGCGCACATCAACCAGGCGGACGTAACGCGCATGAAAAACGGCCAGGCTGTGGAAGTGCAGGTCGAGTCCGTGCCGGGCTTGAAGATGAAGGCGCTGGTCGAGCGCATCGCGCCGCAGGCGGTGATCAAGAACGGCATCAAAGGATTTTCCGCGCGCATCGCCATCAAGGAACTCGATCCGCGCGTGCGTCCCGGCATGACTTCGATTCTTAGCATCCCGGTCGCCAGCGTGGAGAACGCGCTCTCGGTGCCGCTCTCCGCCGTGTTCACCGAACGCGGCGAGCGCTACGTGTATGTGAAGAGCGACGAGGAATTCGAGAAGCGCACCGTGCAGATTGGCATCAGTGACCTGTCGTTTGCGGAAGTGCAGGGCGGCTTGCAGGCCGGCGATGTGGTGGCGCTGGAACTGCCCACAAACATCAAGAAGACGCCTCCGGAGGAGAAGCAGGCCAAGCCGGCCTCGACCAAGAGCAGCGCGGCCACCGGCACGAGCGCAGTGACTCTGGGAACAACGACGAACAAGTCCGTGTTGTGAGCCACGCCCAATTCCGAATGACGAATGACGAATGGAGCGGGGTGGCCTGCCGTTCCATTCGTCATTCGTCATTCGTCATTTCCTAATCATGGCCCTCGTCGAACTCCGCAACGTCAGCAAAATCTACCATCTCGGTGGCGAAGAAATCCGCGCGCTGGATGACGTGTCGCTCGACATCGAGGGCGGCGAGTTCATTTCCATCATCGGCCCGTCGGGCAGCGGCAAGTCCACGCTCATGCACATTCTCGGCTGCCTCGATTCACCGTCGAAAGGCACCATCGCGCTCGATGGAAAATTCATTCACGACTCCTCGGCGTCTGAACTGGCGCGCGTGCGGAACCAGAAGATTGGCTTCGTGTTCCAGTTCTTCAACCTGCTGCCCAAGCTGAACGTGATGCAGAACGTCGAGCTGCCGTTGATTTACTCTGGCTGCGGCGCGCGCGAGCGGCGCGACCGCGCCATGAGCGTGCTCCAACTCGTGGG
>JANNGC010000165.1:0-5352 GCA_031380445.1 Pedosphaera sp. | reverse complement strand
ATTCTGCGCGGTCAGGCAGGTGAGGGCGCACGTCCCATGCACGCCGAGCGCCGTGAAGGTTTTCAAGTCCGCCTGCACGCCCGCGCCACCGCCGCTGTCCGAACCGGCGATGGTGAGCGCAACGGGAATTTCTGTTCGCTTCCGCACGGGAAAATTGAAGCACGGAGACGGGCCGGATTGAAATTCCAAAGTCCAAAATCCAAAGGCGGCTCGTGAATTGGAGTTTGGGTCTTGGAATTTTACTTCCCGCCCGCAACTGCCCGCTTGTTTGTCCGCCCCTTCCTTTGGCAGCATCCCGCCACTCAAATGCGAACACTGCTCACACTCCTCGCGCTCGCGTTTTTATTTTCCACGCGGACGCACGCCGCCATCTCGGTCGGGCCGGGCGGCAGCGGAGTCATTACTTTTAACTCACTGCCGCCCGTCAGCGAGTGGACCACGCGCTCGCTCGCCGGAACCGAACTCACCTTCGCCACCGCCGCCGCGCTCGACGCCGCTGCGCAGACGAACCGCGCCGCCGCCATCACCAACGCGCTCCTCGACGGTCTCGGCGCCGTGCCGCCCGGACAAAACACGCTCGCCTCGTGGAGCGGCGGCGGCGCGACCGCGCTCTGGACGCGCCCCGCTGCCAACAGCGCCACGCTCCTGATGGCCGCCTTGCAGAACAACACCGGCGAGGATCAAACCGTGGCCGTCATCGCCTACACGCTCGGCCAGAGCGGCACGACGCCCGCCGAGCAAGTTCCCGTGCATGAAGTTTTTTACAGCCTCACTGGCGAAGCGGGAACGTGGGTGAAAATCCCCGCGCTCTCCGGCGGCGCACCCGGCGCACGCAGCGCGACGGTCTCGCTGAACGGCGTGTGGGCGAACGGCGCGACGCTCTTCGTCCTGTGGGCCGACGACAACACCACGGGCGGCGTGGATCGCGGCTGGTCACTGGACGACATGACGTTCACGGGCCGTCCGTTGCTCACGCTCGAAGCCATTCCCGATCTCGTCGCAGAAGTGTTGCGCCCGGTTTTCGTCCGCGCGGTCGTGAGCAATGCCGCGCCGGGCGCGCGGTTCACGTATTCGCTCGAAGCCGGTGCGCCCGCCGCCGCGCGCATTCATCCGACGAACGGATTGTTCCTCTGGCAGCCCGCGCGTGCTGACGCCGGCACGACGAATCAAATCACGCTGCGCGCGTCCGATGCGAACACGCCGTCGTCCACCGCCACGCGCACGTTCACCGTGGTGGTGAAGGATTACGTGGAACTGAGCCTCGGCGGCACAGTGATGCTCGGCGGTCAGCGGACGAACCTGCTGCTGGAAAGCACGGCTTCCGCGCCATTGACGAATCTGCAACTGACGCTGCTGCTGCCGACGAACCGCCTGACTGCGCCAGTGGTGGAAAATCTCGCGCCGACGGTCGCGACTTTGGCGGCGGATGATTCGCAGCCCGGTCGAGTGGTATTGAATTTCTCCGCGCTGCCCGGCCAGTTGATTGTCGGGACGCAAATTCTGGCGCGGGTAAATTTCACCGCCGCGCCGGAGCCGAGTTCCGCGTTTGTCCCGTTGCTTCTGGACTCCGTGAGCGCCGCGCGCGCCACGCCCGGACTCACGCCGAGCCTCTTGCTGAATCACGGCCGCGCCGTGGTCGTGAACCGCGAACCGCTCGTCGAAGCCTTCGCGACCAGCAATGCGCGCACACTCGTGCTCTACGGACAGCCCGGAACCAATTACGTCGTGGAGACCGCCGCCAGCGTGGCCGGCCCGTGGCAGGATGGTCCGAGCATCACGCTCCCAACGCTGTTCACGACCTTCGACACCAGCGATGGCAACAGCGCACCGGCGATTTTCTACCGCGCCCGTGAAGGAAGCGCCACGCCGGGACTGGTCGCGAGCCAATCCGTTTCGCCGGAGAAAACCGCGCTGACGAAGAAAGTGAAGAAGGTGAAGAAGAAAAAGTCGCCGCCCTCCCGCCTGAAAAAACCCGCGCTCACGCCGTAAGCGCCGCCCGTCAGCGCGTCCGCTGCTGCACCGCGCGGCAGAGGCGCAGGAGACTCATGTCAAACTTCGCGGAGAGGTATTCGTGCGCGCCGACGAGATTCCCGAAGCCGCATTTCTTGAACGCGGTGCGAATCGTTTCCTGATCGTCCATCGTGAGCAACTGATTTAGATCAATCGCCTCGCCCGCGTCCGCCGCCGTCGTCAGGTGACCGCAGATCGTGCTGAAGGCGAGCATCCGCGCTTTCGCGATGTCCTCCAGATTCCGCCCGGCGCGGAAGTGGCGCAGCGTCTCGCGTGCGGTGTCGTTCAGGCGCGAGCGTGTGGGCGGCGGCGCGGCGAAGGAATCATCCGCGAACATCTGCCGTGGATTGCTGGTGAGGAAGTCCGCGATCTCGCCCATGAAGCTCGCGCCGAAATCATGCAGCTTCACCTGGCCCACGCCGCTGATGCGCGTGAACTCGCCTTCGTTCGTCGGATACACGCGCGCCATCTGCCGCAGCGCCACGTCGGAGAACACGATGTAGGGCGGCACGCCGCGCTCGTCGGCGAGACGTTTGCGCAAGCCGCGCAGGCGCTCGAACAACGACTCGTCGCAGGCGATCTCGCCGGCGGCGTGCTCGCGGCGCTCCGGCACTTTCATCGGCTTGGTGAGTTGCACTTTCTTGCGCTGTGTCAGCACGGCCCGGCCTTCGGCGGTCAGTTCCAGGATGTTGAACTTCTGCGCATCCTGCGTCGCGTAGCCGAGCCGGACCAGCTCGCGCCCAATCGCACCCCACTCCGCGCGGCTCATGTCCTTGCCGATGCCGTAGGTCGAGAGCGTCTCGTGCCCGAACTTCCGCACCTTCTCCGAAGACGAGCCGGTCAGCACCTCGACGACGTGATTCATGCCCACGCCGAAGCTGCTCTTCTCGCGGATGCGATAGATGCACGAGAGAAATTTCTGCGCGTGAACCGTGCCGTCAAACGACTCGCGCGGACTGAGGCAGTTGTCGCAGCCACCGCAATTGTCGCCGGGAAATTCTTCGCTGAAATAATCCAGCAGCGACGCGCGCCGGCACTCCGCGCTCTCCGCGTAATGAACCATCTGCTGCAACTGCTCGCTGGCGATGGTGCGCTCCGGCTCGGGCTTTTCCTCGATGAACTTGCGCTGCTTCATCACGTCGCCCGCGCTGAAGAGCAGCACGCATTCGCTCGGCAATCCGTCGCGGCCCGCGCGGCCCGTCTCCTGGTAGTAGCCCTCGACGTTCTTCGGCAAATCGTAGTGGATGACGAAGCGCACGTTCGGCTTGTTGATGCCCATGCCGAAGGCAATCGTCGCGCAGATCACGCGCACCTCGTCGCGGAGAAACAGTTCCTGATTCGCGCTGCGTTCCTTCCCGTCGAGACCGGCGTGATAAGCGCGCGCCTTCACGCCGTCCTCGTTTAGATTCGCCGCCACGCTCTCCGTGCTCTTGCGGCTCTGGCAGTAAATGATCCCGCTGTCCTGCGGGCGCGCGCGGATGAATTCCAGCGCCTGCTCGTACGCGCCGGATTTCGGAATGACGCGGTAGGTGAGGTTCGGACGATTGAAGCTCGCGACGTAGCAGCCCGCGTCGCGCAGCTTCAAATGCTTGATGATGTCCTCGCGCACGCGGTCCGTGGCCGTGGCGGTGAGCGCCATGAACGGGACGTTCGGAAACAGTTCGCGCAACTGGGAAATCTGCCGGTACTCCGGGCGAAAATCATGCCCCCATTCGCTGATGCAATGCGCCTCGTCCACCGCGATGAGCGCGACATTCCACCGCTGCAAGTCGCTGAGAAAACCACCGAGCATCAACCGCTCCGGCGCGACGTACAGCAAACGGTATTCGCCATTGTGCAGTCCGCGCAGACGCGAGCGCGCTTCGTCGGGCGTGAGCGAAGAATTCAGAAATGTTGCCGCCACGCCGCTCGCCTGCATCGCGTCCACTTGATCCTTCATCAACGCGATGAGCGGCGACACGACCACGGTGAGTCCCGGTCGGACCAGCGCGGGCAGTTGGAAGCAGAGCGATTTGCCGCCGCCCGTGGGCAGCAGCGCGAAGACGTCCTTGCCCGCCAGCGAGTCGCGGATGATTTCCTCCTGCAACGGGCGAAACGAATCGAAGCCGAAGTACTGCTTGAGGGCGGGCAACAAAGCTGGCGCGGGCGCGTTCACGAGTGCGAGGATTATCGCGGTGAGTGGACGAGGGGCGAGAAGAAATTTTCCCTCGTGGTGTCAGGCGTCCCGCCTGCCGCCACGTTCACTCCACCGTCTTGCCCAACGCCGGTCGCCCCGCATCGCCCACTTGCTTCGCCGTCAGTTCCGCGAGCGACTGCATGGTCACGCCCGCCGCGGCGTTGCGCTCGGCGAGCGTCATGCGGTCGAACTCGGCGCGAACCAACGCGCGGGATTCATCTTCGCTCGTCGGCAGTTCGTGGCCGCCGGTGGCACGCAGCGCGCCCACCACATCGTACGCGCTGATGCGTTCCAGCGGACGGCCCGGACTGTAGCGCGCTTCGCCTCCGTCCATCACCTGCACTAGGAAACCGTTCTGCACCAGCACGCTGAGCACGCGCTGCGTTAACTGTCCCGGCACGGCGAGTTGGTGCGACAGCTCCAGCACCGAGAGCGGCCGCGCGCCGGTCAGAAAATTTCGCGCCACATGTGTCATCAGGCGCAGCGCGATGAATTCGCGCCCACGCTGGTTCACCGTGCCGGACTGTTTCTCCTCCACGTAGCTCTCGCGGTTCTGCCATGCGTAGGCGACCTGCGCGCCGAAGAGCATGATCAGCCACGAGAAATACATGCCGATGAGAAAGAGCGGAAAGATGCCAAGGCTGCCGTAAATGTTCGTGTAGCTCATGACCTGCGACACGTAGAGCACGCTGAGCAAGTTGTTCATCTGCCAGAGCGAGCCGCCGATGACGCCGCCGACGAGCGCCGCGCGGAAATGCACTTTCGTGTTCGGAATCAGCGCGTAGAACGCCGCGAAGCCGAGGCTGAGAATCACGAACGGCAGCAGGTGAACCATCGTCGCGCCCAGCCACGGAATATGTGCCAGCCATTCGCGCGACGACTCCATGCGCGGACTGGTCGTGAGCGTGATCGCCCCGACGAGAAAGATCGGCCCGAGCGTGATCGTGGTCCAATAATACACGATGCTTTTGAACCACCCGCGCCCGCTCTCCACGCCCCAGATGTCATTGAACGTGGCCTCGATGGTCCGCATGAGCGAGATGCCGATGAAGAGCAGCGCGAGCACGCCCACGGTCGTGAGCCGCCCCGTGCGGATGTTGCCGATGAAGCCGGTGATTTGTTTCACGACGCGCTGCTGCCCGGTGAAGGCTGGCGCGTTGGTGCCG
>JANNGC010000154.1:0-2643 GCA_031380445.1 Pedosphaera sp. | reverse complement strand
CACAATCAGCAAATTTCGTGACATAATTTTATGACGACAGATTCATGCGCTGCTTTGAGCGGGAGTTCAACCTGAATTCCGGGCCGATGGAGAGAGAACCACGGAAGACGCGGAAAACACGGAGGCTGGAAAAGTAAAATTTTCCGGCGGAACTTTCTTTCGGCCTGGCCTCGCATCGTGGGCTTCTGTTCCGTGTTTTCTGTGTCTTCCGTGGTTCCATTCTCGTCCTGTTCAAACACGCGGGCTGCGTGGAAGTTGTGAAGGGCAGGGTCGTGCCAGTTCGCCACGCCAGCAGCGCATTTCGCCACTCCGTTCAGGTAGCTCATCCATTAAGCCTCGATCCGTGGTGAGGAAATGTCAGAGAAACTCCCACGAAACCCAGATGACACCAGCAACACGCATCGTTATGCACAAAGAACAGACAGACACACTCGTGGCTCGAATGAAGACCCTTTGGAAGCAGCATCTCCTGCTCGCTTTGGTCGGACTTTTCCTCGTCGGAAACAGTCGCGCAGCCATCAACTGGTACGATCCCAACAGCCACCCCGAATACTCCATCGCCCGCATCTGGAACGAGCGCATCCTGGAAGGCATCCGCATGGACACGCCACATCCGCCTGGGCAGGCGCGCAACTTGTTCAGCTTCTCCGTGGCGATGTACGATGCGTGGGCGGCGTACGACACGAATGCCGTCGGCTTCGCCTATCGCGGCAAACACACCGCGCCGGACATCGCCGTCGCGCGGCGCGAAGCCATGAGCTACGCCATGTATCGCCTGATGCTCGAACGCCACGCCTACTCGCGCACGGCCACCAATCAGGCCGAGCGCAATCCCGTGTTCATGACGCTGCTGGGCTACAACACCAACAACGTCTCTCGCGACACCTCCACGCCGGCCGGCGTGGGCAACAGCGTGTTCGACGCGGTCTCCGCGTGGTTTCTCAATGACGGCTCGCGCCAGCCCAACGGCACACCGTTCCCCACCGCCAATCCGCCCATTGCCTATCCTGATTATCCCGTCGGGAATCCGCGCCGCTACGCGTTCGTGAATCCGCCCATGAATCCATTTCTCCACGGCGTCACGGACGGCACGAACGGCATCAACAACGTGAACCTCTGGCAGCGTCTGATCGTGGCCGGCTCCATTGACCAGAACGGTTTTCCGCAGAACCCGCTGCAAGGGTTCCTCGGCGCGCAATGGATGTGGGTGCGGACGTTTTCGCTCGGACGCATTGACGGCGACAAGCCGTGGATTGATCCCGGCCCGCCGCCGTTTCTCGGCACCGCGCGTGACCATGAGTTCAAGACCAACCTCGTCTCGGTCCTGCGCGCGAGCAGCGAACTGACCACGCAGGACGGCCTGCTGGTGGACATCTCGCCCGCGACCATCGGCAACAACCTGCTCGGGTCGAACAACGGCCTCGGTTACACCACCAATCCCGTGACCGGCCTGCCCTACACGTCGAACGTCGTTCTGCGCGGCGACTTTACCCGCGCGCTCACGGAATTCTGGGCGGACGGCCCGACTTCCGAAACGCCGCCCGGCCACTGGAACTCTATCGCGAACCACGTCTCGGATGACATGGTCATCCTCGCGAGTCCTTTCCGCATTGGTGGCACCGGCCCCGTGGTGGATCGCCTGGAGTGGGATGTGAAACTCTACTTCGCCTTGAACGGCGCGGTGTTTGACGCGGGCTGCGCGGCGTGGAGCGTAAAGCGCCATTACAACGGCTGGCGGCCGATCAGCGCCATCCGCTATTGCGGCGTGCTCGGCCAGTCGAGCGATTCCGGCCTGCCGTCCTATCACACGAACGGACTGCTGCTCGTCACCAACTTGATCGAACTCGTCACCGCCTCGTCCGTCGGCTCCGGCCGCCACGCCGGACTGACGCCGGGCAAGATCGCCGTCTATTCCTGGCCTGGCCAGCCCGAGGATCCGCTTAACGAAGTCAGTGGCGTGAAATGGGTTCATGCCGAGGACTGGATGACCTACCAGAAGAAAACTTTCGTCACGCCTGGCTTCCCCGGCTACATCTCCGGCCACAGCACCTTCAGCCGCGCCGCCGCCGAACTGCTGACCTCCATCACTGGCTCCAAGTGGTTCCCCGGCGGTCTCGGCACCTACACGCTGCCCAGCCTTGTGAACGAATTAGGCCCGACGCAACCCGTCACCCTGCAATGGGCCTCCTACTACGACGCGGCGGATCAAGTCGGCCTCTCGCGTATCTGGGGCGGCATCCATCCGCCGGCGGATGATCTGCCCGGGCGTCATGTGGGCGCGCAGGTCGGCTCGAACGCGTGGAACTTCGCGCGCTCCTTCTTCGACGGCTCGGTCACCAACACCGCGACGCAAATTGCCACGCGCAAGCTGGACGCCGGCAACGTGGAACTGCGCTTCAACGCGAAGCGCGGCCTGTTCTACAAAGTCCTCACCGCCACGGACGTGACCGGCCCCTACACCAACAGCGCTCCCGGCCAGGTCGCCTACGAGACTTTCGTCGGCACCACCAATGCCATCGGTGGCCCGCAGAAGTACTACCGCATCACGTCGTCGCTCGCGCCCTGAGGGTTTGTTGCGCATGAATGAAAACGCCTGAATGGTGAAAACGAATTGCGACATGCCAGTCAGGAGTGGAACTGATC
>JANNGC010000141.1:0-1714 GCA_031380445.1 Pedosphaera sp. | reverse complement strand
GATCAGTTCGGAGAACGCGACCCGTCAGAAGCTCGCCGACATGCTCACCCAGTATGGGGTTGAGAATCCCGAGGTGAAGGCCAAGACCCGGCTGCTTCAGGAAATCACCAACCAGTTGGACAGCGCTTTGTCCGGCTTGCTGACCAGCTTGAAGAACCGCATGAACACCGAGCAGGCCGTGGTCGAGCATCACCAATCCAAGCTGACCGAACTTAAGCAGGCCGACTCGACGAATTTTGCCCACTTGCGCCCGTACTACGACGCCAAGGAAGAACTGATCCAACTGAAAAATCTGCGCGACAAGCTCGCGTTAAACATTGATGCCACGGCCACTGAATTAACCGTGCCCAAGCAGGGCAGCGTGGACATCATGGAGCGCGCCGAGGCCAATCCGGCCCCCGTCCGCCCGAACAAGAAACTGAACATCGGTCTGGGCGTGGGCATCGGCCTGCTCATCGGCCTCGGCCTCGCGTTCTTCATCGAGTATCTCGACACCAGCGTGAAGACGATTGACGACGTGGAGCGCGCGCTGCAAGCGCCGGTGCTCGGCGTCATTCCGCAAAACGTCGGCCTGCTCATGGACGAAGGGCCGGACAGTCCGCACGCCGAGGCGTATCGCGTGCTGCGGACCAACGTGCTCTTCAGCCGCAAGGATCCGAAGCTCAACACGCTCACCATCGTCAGCGGCGGCGCGGGCGAGGGCAAGTCCACCACCATCTTCAACCTCGCCACCGTCTTCGCGCAAAACGGTCAGCGCGTCCTCGTCGTGGACTCGGACTTGCGCCGTCCCAGCCTGCACAAGTACCTGCACCTCTCGAATTCGATTGGCCTGACCAACTTTCTCCTCAAGCAAAACACCATCGAGGAAGTCATCCAGACCTCGAAACAGCCGGGTCTCGACTTCATGCCGAGCGGACGTCTGCCGAGCAGTTCGCTGGGCATCCTCAGTTCCATGCAGATGAAGGAACTCATCCGCGACCTCAAGCGCCGCTATGATTTCGTGTTCTTCGATTCACCGCCGATCATGGGCGTGAGCGACGCCAGCATTCTCGCCAGCGAAGTGGACATGGTGCTGCAAGTCATCCAGTACCGCCGTTACCCGCAGCCGATGACCATCCGCGCCAAGCAGATGATCGAGAAGGTCGGGGGCAACCTGCTCGGCATCGTGCTGAACAACATCAACGTGTCGCAGGACGAGAACTACTACTACTACAGCGGCTACTACTACGACTATTACGCCAAGGGTGAATACGCCGGCGAATACGGTGCCGGCGGCAAGAAACCGCGCCGCCAGAATGCGCCGGACGACGAAGGCCAGCCCGCCGCGCCGCAGGGCGAGATTAAGTCCAAATTCTAATTGTTCGCCGTCATTCACGCTGTTAAGCACTCACCCGCATGATTTGGAACCGTGGCCTGTTGGCCCTCATTTGCTCGTCTCTGGTCCTTTTGTTCAGTGGCTGTGAAACGCCTCTGACTGGCGACAAATTCACCTGTGTGGATGATGTCATTCGCATCGGCGACACGTTGAAAATCAGCCTCATCATTCCCGGTGAGAACAGCGCGGTTTCGGACAAGGAATATCTGGTCGCCAGCGATGGCACGGTCAATCTCTACCTCCTCGGTCCGGTGAAGGCGGCCGGCGTGAAATTTGGCGACTTCGAGAAGTTCATGCAGAAGGCTTACGTCGAAAAAAATTACTTCAAACAGGTCACGG
>JANNGC010000138.1:0-4208 GCA_031380445.1 Pedosphaera sp. | reverse complement strand
ACTTCGGGGACGGATCGGAACTCGGCTTCTTGCAGAAAGCCGCTGCTTACTACGGTGGTGACGCGAGCGCCGTCAATCCGGGAACGGCAACGTTCGTCTATTGGATCCCCTTCTGCCTTATGCTTGGCGCATTTGGCAAATCCGCCCAGTTTCCCCTCCACGTCTGGCTCCCGGACGCAATGGAAGGCCCGACGCCCGTCTCCGCGCTCATCCACGCCGCGACGATGGTGGCGGCGGGTGTTTACATGCTCTGCCGCGTGTTCTTCATCTTCGGCTCCAGCACGGTCTGGCCCGAGGCGATTGCCTTCATGAACGGCTGGACGGCGCTCGACGTCATCGCGTGGATTGGCGGCTTCACCGCGCTGCTCGCCGCGCTCATTGCGGTGCAACAGAACGACATCAAGCGCATCCTCGCCTACTCCACGCTCTCGCAGCTCGGCTACATGGTCATGTCCGTCGGCCTTGCCGGCCCCACGCCCGCGATGTTTCACCTGACCACGCACGCCTTCTTCAAGGCGCTGCTGTTTCTCGGTGCCGGCTCGGTCATTCACGCCATGCACCACGAGCAGGACATCTGGAAGATGGGCGCGCTTCGCGACAAACTGCCCGTGACGTGGAAGACATTCCTGCTCGGCACACTCGCGCTCGCGGGCATCTGGCCGCTGGCGGGCTTCTACTCGAAGGACTCCATTCTTGCGCAAGCCGCTGAACACAAGCCCGTGCTCTTCGCCCTCGCTGTGTTCGTCGCCGCGCTCACGGCGTTCTACATGTTCCGCCTGCTCTTCGTGGTCTTCTTCGGCCCGGCCAAGAGCGACGCCGCCGGCCACGCCCATGAATCGCCGAAGGTGATGACCACGCCGCTCATCATTCTCGCCGTGTTCTCCGTCATCGGCGGTTTCATCGGCATCGATGTCTTCGTCGGCAAGATGTTCCCATCTGCCGAAGGCCATCACGGCGGCTGGCTCGATTCGATTCTCCAACCCTTCGGCCACAATCTGCTCGCCGCGATGTTCGGCATTCTCGCCGCGCTCGTCGGCATCAGCCTCGCCGCTGCGTGCTATTGGAACGCGACCAAAGACCCGCTCGTCGAAAAGCTCGGCTGGCTCTCCCGCGCCATGCGCAACCGTTTTTACTTCGATGAACTTTACTCGGCGCTCATCTCAGTGACGCACGAAGCGCTCTCCAAGCTGGCCGACTGGTTCGACCGATGGATCATCGCCGGGCTCGGCGTGCGTGGCGCGCACGGCACCACGGAAATTTTCGGCCGCGCCCTGCGCCTGGTGCAGACCGGCAATCTTCAGACCTACGCGTTCCTTTTCGCCCTCGGCGTGGCGCTGGTGCTGATTCTCGTTCTCAAATAGCATGTCGCTCCTCACCTACATCATCCTCGTCCCGTTTCTCGGAGCGCTGATTGTCGCGTTGATTCCGCGCGACTATCGCTTCGTCATCCGCCTCGTCGCGCTGGGCAGCACGTTGGTGTCGATGATTCTGGCCATCGCGATGTTCGCGAAGTTTGACCCCGCCTTCGTTCCTTCGGCGGAGCACGCGAGACTGCACGGGAACTATCAATTCACCCAGTTCGTCGACTGGGTTCCGTCCCTTGGCCTGAATTTCCACGTCGGTGTGGACGGCATCAACGTGGGCCTGCTGCTCATGGGCGCGATTGTCGCCTTCGCCGCGACGTGCGTTTCGCACCGCATCGAGAAGCAGGCCAAGATGTTCTACGTGCTGCTGCTCGTGATGATCGGCGGCATCCTCGGTGCGTTCGCGTCACTCGACCTGTTCTTCTTCTACTTCTTCCACGAACTCGCGCTGGTGCCGACGTTCATCATGATCGGCGTCTGGGGACGCGGGGAGCAGAAGAACTACGCCACGTTCCAGATCACGATGTATCTCAGCATCGGTGCGCTCGTCGCATTGGTCGGCCTGATCGCGCTGTATCTCCAATCGGGTTTGCGCACCTTCGACCTCGTGCAACTGACGGCCTTCCTGAAGACCACGCCGCTGTCCGTCTCGTCGCAGATGGTCGTCTTCCCGCTGCTGCTCTTCGGCTTCGGCATTCTCGTTTCGCTGTTCCCGTTCCACACCTGGGCGCCGCTCGGCTACGGCTCCGCGCCCGCCGCCACCGCCATGCTGCACGCCGGCGTGTTGAAAAAGTTTGGCCTCTACGGTCTCATCCGCATCGCGATTCCCTTCGCTCCCGATGTCGCCAAAGCTCATCTGCACCTCATCGCGTGGCTCGCGCTCGGCAACATCCTTTACTGCGGCTGGGTGGCGATGCGCCAACGCGACTTCAACTTCCTGCTCGGCAATTCCAGCGTGGCGCACATGGGCTTCTGCTTCCTCGGCCTCGCCAGCCTCAGCGTCATCGGCATCACCGGAACGGTGCTGGTGATGATCGCGCACGGCCTGCTCGCGGCGCTGAGCTTCGGCCTGAGCGGTTACTTGAACGAACAGACCGGCACGCTGGAAATCAGCAATCTCGGCGGACTGCTCAAGAAGATGCCCTTCATCGGTAGCGCGCTGATCATGGCTGCGATGGCCGGCTGCGGCCTGCCCGGCTTCGCAAATTTCCCCGGCGAACTGCTCGTGATGTTTGGCGCGTGGAAGACCCTTTCGCCGTGGGTGGTTGTCGCCGCGTGGGGCGCGCTGGTCGTGGGCGCAATCTACATGCTGCGCGCGGTGCGGAACATCCTGCACGGCCCCGTGGCGGAGAATCTCCCAGTGGTGACGGACGCCAGCCTCTGGCGCAAAGTGCCCTTCGCACTGCTGCTCGTGGCGCTCCTGGTCTTCGGCATCGCGCCGCGTTTGCTCACGAACAAGATTGAACCTGCGGTGAAGGAAATCGTGGCGATGACCCAAAGCTCATCGCCGACAGCTGCACCGCTCAAGCAAGCGAACGCGAAGTAACCTGATGAACGCATCCTTGATGAGTCTCGAAATCGCGGTGGTTCTCGCCGGGCTGGGCATTCTGCTGCTCGACCTGTGGACCGCCCCGCAACACAAGCGCCAGCTCGGTTACGCCGCCGCGCTGATCGTCGCGTGCATCTTCGCCGGCTCGTTCCTTGGCTCCTTCGCGAATCTGGGCGAAGCACAGTTCGCCGCCGGCAAAAGCTACGTTCTCGATCCGCTGGCCCTGTTCTTCAAACGCTTCTTCCTCCTCGCCGCCGTGCTCGTGCTCATCATGGCCGCCGAGTTCGCCGACCGCATCGAGGCCGGCATCTCGGAATACTACTCGCTCATCCTGTTCGCGCTCTCGGGCATGATGTTCGCCGCCTCGGCCAACGACTTCGTGCTGCTCTTCGTCTCGCTCGAACTCATCACGGTCACGTTCTACGTGCTGACCAGTTTTCAGCGCAGCAAGGTGCAATCGCTGGAGGCAGGCGTGAAGTATCTCGTCATCGGCGGACTCTCGACGGGCTTCACGGTCTTCGGCATCGCGCTGGTCTATGGCACGGCCACAACTGTCATCGCCAGCCAGCAGATCAACGGCATGAACTTCAGCGAACTCGCGCAGTACGTGAAATACGTCAGCGAGCACAACGCCGTGCCGAAGACGCTCATCGCCGGAGTGCTACTCATCATGGCCGGGCTGGGCTTCAAGATCGCGATGGTGCCGTTCCAGATTTGGGCGCCGGATGTGTATCAAGGTTCACCCGCACCCACGACCGCGTTCCTCGCTGTTGGATCGAAAGCCGCCGGCATCGTGCTGCTGCTCCGCGTTTTGTTCACCGCCGTGCCGGACATCACGCTGCATTGGGAGAAATTTCTCATGGTGCTGTCGGCGGTCACGATTCTCTACGGCAACCTCTGCGCGATTCCGCAGCGGAACCTCAAGCGCCTGCTCGGCTACTCCAGCATCGCGCACGCCGGTTACTTGCTCATGGGCTTCGCCGCCCTGAGCCGTGCCGGCTCCACGGCCATCGTTTATTACCTCACCGGCTATTTGTTCACCGTCATCGCTGCGTTCACGGTCATCGCGATCGTCGCGCGCCAGAATGAATCCGACGACGTGAGCAACCTTGCCGGACTGAACCGCCGCTCGCCCTTTCTCGCCACCGCCATGACGCTGGCGATGGTTTCGCTCGCGGGCATTCCGCCGCTGGCGGGTTTCTTCGGAAAATTCCTGCTGCTCAAATCCATCGTGGAACAGGGTCCGGTCAATCACGGCTACTACTGCCTCGCGGGCACGGCCATCGTGGGCGTGG
>JANNGC010000210.1:0-9362 GCA_031380445.1 Pedosphaera sp. | reverse complement strand
TATCGCGACGCCATCGAATTTCTGTTCTCGCTCCAGATGTTCGGCACGACCTTCGGACTCGAGGCCGTGCAGCGCCTCGCGGAACTCGCCGGTTCGCCGCAAAAAAATCTCCGCTTCATCCACGTCGCCGGCACGAACGGCAAAGGCTCGACCTGCGCGATGCTCGACTCGATTTACCGCGCCGCCGGCTGGCGCGTCGGACTCTACACCTCGCCGCACCTCGTCAGCTTCCGCGAACGCATCCAGGTGGATCGCAAATTGATTTCCGAAAGCGACGTGGCGCGGCTCGTCGCCGAGCTGCAACCGTGGCTCGCAGAGTTTCCGAAAGAGCATCACCCCACGTTCTTCGAGGTCGTGACGGTCATGGCGCTGCGTCATTTCGCGGAGCAGGATTGCGACATCGTGATCTGGGAAACCGGACTCGGCGGACGCCTCGACGCGACCAACATCGTCACCCCGCTCGCGAGCGTCATCACGAACGTGCAGTTCGATCACGAGCGGTGGCTGGGCGACACGCTGGAGAAAATCGCGGCGGAGAAGGCGGGCATCATCAAGCCCGGCGTGCCGGTCATCACGGCGGCTGAGGAACCGCCGGCGCTAAAAGTTTTGCAGGAAACGGCCGCGCGTCTGCACGCCCCGCTGCATGTCGTCAGCGAGCAGCCGTCTTCACTCGGCACGTTCCAATCCAATCTGCGCGGCGCGCATCAGCGCACGAACGCCGCGCTCGCCGTCCGCACCGTGGAGGTCCTGCGCGGCCAGTTGCCGTTCAACAACAGCGCCATCGAGCGCGGACTCGCCGCCGTGCCGTGGCCGGGGCGGTTTCAAATTCTCGCGCGCGGACGCCAGACCTTCGTGCTGGACGGCGCGCACAATCCGGCCAGCGCCCGCGCGCTGGCGGAGACGTTGCGCGCGGAATTTCCGCACCAGCCGCTCACGCTCGTGCTCGGCGTGCTGGAGGATAAAAATTGGGAAACCATCTGCCGCACGCTCGCTCCGCTGGCCACGCGCATCCTCGCAGTGCCGGTCCACAGCCAGCGCACGGCGAATCCCGAGACCTTGATGAAAGCGTGCCGCCTCGCCCAACCGCGCGGCGAAGTGTGCGCGGCCAGTTCCGTGACCGAAGCGCTGGCGGACACGCGTCGCGATGAGGTCGTGGTCATCACCGGCTCGCTCTACTTGATCGGCGAGGCGATGGAAAAACTGGGCCTGGGCCACGCCGGCCACGAGCGCGCGCTGAACGAATGGACGGTGTCCGTGGCGCAGGAGCGGCGGCGCTGAAGTGAACACCTGACTCGCCAAGAGATGGACATCACGCCCACCAAACACGGCCTGCGCCTGAGCCAGCACGGCGTGGTCATCAGCGAACTCCGCACCGCGCCGGGGCCGACCGACAGCGTCTTCGATGTGCTGGCGGCGCTCATTGCCACGCTCGCGCCCGCCGGGCGCGTGGGCGTGCTCGGCTTCGCGGGCGGCGGCATGATGGCTCCGTTGCGCGCGCTCGGCGTGGAAGCGGTGATTGATTCGGTGGACCTCGACCGCGCGGGCTACGATTTGTTTTGTCAGCACTGCCCGGCGTGGGCGCACCGCGTGAACTGGCAGCAAGCCGACGCCGTGCAGTGGCTGCGCGGCCGGCGCGCGAAATATGATCTGCTGATGGACGACCTCTCCGTGCCGCGCGACGGCGACGTGTTCAAGCCGGACATTTCCTGGACGGTCGTGCCGGCCTTGATCCAGGCCCGGCTGCGGCCGCGCGGTTTCGCGGTGTTCAATCTGATGCTTTCTCCCGGCGACGCGTGGAGCCAGGCGTTGCCGAAAATCACCCGGCCCTTTGGCGCGGCCCGGATTGTCCACCTGGATGAATTTGAAAACCGCCTCCTGATCGCAGGCGAGGAACTGCCCACGGCGCGCGCCCTGGGGATTGCACTGCGCCGCGAATTGCGCCGGCTGCGCTCGCGCCAGGCGACGCGAATTCAGGTGCGCGGGGTTTGAATATTCTGGGCCAAACGGCGCGTTGCAGGTTCACCCAACCGCGCGGCAACGCGGCCCTACCAAAAAATCACGGAGCGATGGCGCGGAAGAACCAGCAGCCGCTGTCCGTGTTCGGACTGGAGAAGAAGGAGAGGCCGGTCATGGAAGTGTTGGTGGCGATGGTGAACCACGTCGTGGCGTTGGTGCTGCACTGCACGAAGTAGTTGGTGCTGACCGCGCCGACGAGGCGTGCGCTGAACACGCCGTTGCTCCATGAAGAATTCATGAGCCGCAACGGCGCGTTCAGCAAAAGTTCCGCGCCCGCGCTGGTCGCCACGCCCGCGCTGTTGCTGGCGCGCAGGGAGTAGGTGCCTTCATTGAGCGCGCTGAAATTATTGATCGTGAGCGTGCCGGAAGTCTGGCCTGCGAGCGGCGCGTCGTTGAACAGCCATTGATAAACAGGCGTGGGCGTCCCAGCCGCCGCCGCCGTGAGTGTCGCAATTTCTCCGGTGCCGAAGGTGCGGCCCACGGGTTGCAAGGTGATGACCGGTGCGGAGGAAATGGTGAGCACGGCGTTGGAACTGAGCAGCGAGCCGTTGTTGTCGGTCACGTTCACGGAGTAGTTGCCCGCGTTGGTGGACTGAACATTCAGGAGCGCGAACGCGCTGTTCGTCGCGCCGGAAATGTTGCCGCCGTTGAACCGCCATTGATAGCGCAGCCCCCCCGCCCCGCTCGCGGTCACGGAGAAATTCACGTTCGCTCCCACGCTCGCACTCTGGCTCTGCGGCTGGGCGCTGAGGTTCAGCGTGCTGGAATAAACGGTGAGCGCGGCCACGGAACTCGTCACCGAGTTGATCGGATTTTTCACCACCACGTCGTAGCTGCCGGCGAGCGGTGCGGGGACGTTCGTGCGCGTGAAGTTCGCGGCGGTCGCGCCCGCGATGTTCGTGCCGCCGAAGCGCCACTGGTAGGTGTAGTTCGTCAGGCCGTTCGCGGCGGCGGTGAAGGTCACGTTGCTGCCGGACGGCACGGTCTGGCTCGCGGGCTGCGCGGCCATCGAGACGGGCTGGCCAAGATTGATGTGGAGTTTCACCGTGCCGACGGAGTTGCCCACGCCATCCACCGCGATGTAGTAAGTCACGCCTTGGGTGGCTTGGAAGAGCGCCACGCTGGCGAGTCCGTTGCTGCCGCTGTTGTTGTCGCAGGCGACGTTCGTGAGCGTCGCGTAGCTGTCGCCGGGGCCGATGTACACCGCGAGCACCGTGTCGAAGCTGCTGCCCTCGGTGTCCACGCGCATCGTGCCGTTCGTCTCCGCCTGATACACAAACCACGTCGAATGTCCGCCGCCGATCCCGCAATGCACCGGCTCGCCCGGATCCGAAGTCGCGCCCGCCGTGCTGAAAATTTGCGTGGTGGTGTAGCCGTGTGAGCCGCTACCGCCCACGCCGGCGGACTTGGCCTTGCCGCTGCCGCCGGGCGCGGTCACGGCGGCAGGAATCATCTGCGCGTAATCGAGCGCGCGACCAATCTTATCCTGCGCGAGCACGTTGCTCAGGCCGCGGCTGTTGATCTGCACTTCGGCGTAGCGCGAGTAGAGAACGTGCGTGGGCGTGGTGAGTTTCACGCGGTAGCGGCCGACTTGCGTTTCATCCACGTCGCGCAGGGCATTCGAGACCGTGGTGTTGGCCAGGTTGTTGCCTTGGAAAAGCCACTGCACCTGCACCGCCTCGGCCGAGTTGAAGGCGAAATCCATGTGGGCCTCGCCGCCGGGGGCCACGGTGTAATTCCTCGGGTGCGAGAGAAAAATCGGCAGGCCAATCGTGGTCGGCGTGAGTTCGAGTTCAAAGCCGATGCTCCCGCTCGTCGCGAGATAACCGGCGATGGCGATGCGGTAGGTCGTTCCCGCGACCGCATTGAAACTGAGTGCGCTGGTGTGGTTGGTGCCGGAGTCGTCGTCGCTTTCCACCGGCGTCAGGCTGCTGACGTTCGTGCCAGTGTAAATCGCCAGCACCGTGTCGAAGTCGCTGCCCAGCGTGTTCACGCTCACCACGCCGCCGACCGGCGCGGTCCACGCGAGCCAGACGGAGCGCACGGCCTTCTCGCCATCGTGCAACGGCTCCAGATTTTCGCGCGTAGCGTTCGAGTTCGAGCCGGTGCCGAGGATGTAGAGAGCGTTCTGCACATTGACCGCGCTGGCGAATTGATCCTGAAACGGCAGCGCCGGCACCAGCACGTCGAGCTGCGCCACCGCGCTGCTGATCGTGCCGAAGGGGTTCGTGACGAGGACGCGGTAATCGCCCGCGTGCTCGGGCCGCGCGCTGGTGCGTGTGAACGCCGGGCCGGTGGCGTTCGAGAGCACCTGTCCGTTGAAGAGCCATTGGTAACTGAGCGGCGTCGCGCCGCCGGCCAGGACGGAGAGCGTGAAGTTCGAGCCAGCGTTCACGGCCTGGCTCAACGGCGGCGTGAGAATGAGCGGCGGCTCGCTGACCGTGAGCACCGCCTGGTCGGTGTACGCGACGTTCACGACGTTCGACACGCGCACCGAGTAGCCGCCCGCCGCCGCAGGCGTGACGCTGGTGAGGGTGAAATTCTGGTTGGTCGCATTGTTGATCGGCGCGTTTTCAAAAAACCATTGGTAGCTCAAGGGCGCGGTGCCGAGCGCGACGACCGAAAACGTAGTGGCCGCGCCCGCGACTACCGTGCGGTTCTCCGGCGGCAGGGTGATGACGACCGGTTCGAGCACGGTGAGCAACGCAGGACTGCTGTCCGCCGTGTCGAAGGAATTCCACACGCGCACCGCGTAATTTCCCGCCGACGGGGCCGCGAGATTGGCGAGCGTGAACGATTGGTTGGTCGCGCCGGACAAAGGCGTGCCGTCCAAGGTCCATTGGTAATGCAGCGGCAGCGCGCCGGTCGCGACGACGGAGAACGTGACCGTGGAGCCGGCGACGGCGGTTTGATTCGAGGGGTGCGACGTGATGACCACCGGCGCGGCGAGCGTGAGCGCGGCGGGCGAGCTGTCCACGGAGTTCACGCCGTTCCACACGCGCACGGAGTAGAGGCCGGTATTCAGCGCGTTGACGTTCGAGACGGGCAGCGTCTGGTTCGTCGCGCCGGAGAGATTAAAGGTGTTGAGCTTCCATTGGTAACGGATGAGCGGCGAACCCATCGCGCTGACAGAGAAGAATGCGGTGTTGCCGGGCGCGACGCTCTGAGGCTGCGGATGCGCAGTGATGTTGACGGGCAGCAGTACCGTGAGCATGGCCTGCGAACTCAGCACCGAACTGCCGCCGCCGTCCGTGACGAGCGCGGTGTAGCGGCCCGCGTGATTTGTCTGCGCGGCGGAGATGGCGAAAGCGGCGTTCGTCGCGCCGGGAAGATTCACGCCTTCACGACGCCATTGAAACGTGAGCGGCGGCTGGCCGGTGACGCCCACGTCAAATGCGGCCGGCTGTCCGGCCACGACCCAGTCGTTCGTGGGCTGGCGAAAGATCGCGGGCGCGGCGGACGCGGCGACCGACCACAGGGCCAGCAGACACGGCAGCGCACGCGGAATCTTCCTCGCAAAATTGTTCAACAAGCTTCTCACCTCTGATTGCCCGCAAAACAAGCAGCCGTGGAACCAAACGGGACAATTTTCCGGAAGATTTCCGCGCGAATTTTTGTCTGTTCCAAGCCGGGACAGAAGTGACCCGCGCGTGGACACGGGCGGGACAGAAATCAGAAATGTCTGACAGGCAGCGGCGGGATTTCCGGCCGGGCCGGGCCGGGGTGCGACTCAAGGGAGGACACAGTTGCGCGAGAACTACTTTCCAAGGTTGCGAAACGGGCCGAACCACACCAACGCGAGAACGAAAGTGTCGTCGTCCCGATTCACGCAATCCGCATCGTCAGCCCGCCGTCAATCGTCATGGTCTCGCCGGTGATGTAGTCGTTTTGCACGAGCGTGAGGATGAGTTCGGCGACCTGCCCGGGCGTGCCTTCGCGATGGAGCGGGATGCGGTGATCGAGATTCAAGCGGCGCTGTTCCTCGCTCATCGTCTTGTGGAAGTCCGTGCGAACCACGCCGGGCGCGACGCAGTTCACGCGGATGTTGTCGTTGGCAAACTCGCGGGCCAGCGCGCGGGTGAACTGCGGCAGCGCGCCCTTCGCCACCTGATACGCCACGTTGGTCACGATACCGCGAAGGCCAGCGGTGGAAGAAATGAGAATAATGGAACCTTCCTTCTTCACGCGCATCGCGGGAATCACCGCGCGACTCAGATGAAACACCGCGTGAACGTGAACATCGAATGCGCTCTGCCACTGCTCGGGTGTGAGGTCGAACAAACCGCCGTTCACCGGCCCGCCCGCAGAGTGAACCAGCACGTCCACCGCGCCGAGCTTTGCTTCCGTCTCGCGCACACAGCGCGCGGCGTCCTCGGGTTTGCCACAATCCGCCTGGATGAGTTCGCAGCGGCGACCGAGCGCGAGGATGGATTGGCGGACGGAGTTCGCCTCGCTGTCCAAGCGCCGCGCGACGATGGAGACATCCGCACCCGCCTTGGCGAGCGCGAGCGCCGATGCCGCGCCGATGCCGCGCGTGCCGCCAGTGACGAGAGCAATTTTGCCCGAGAGATTCATGCGCGGTTTGATGAATTAAAACCGCCCACTCGGGAAGAAGATTATTCCATCCCGACCACGGCCGGATCACCGTAGAGCGTGAAGGAACCGGCGCGCGTGATTTGCACCTCCATCAGTTGGCCGCGATGGCGTTCGCTGCCGTCGAAGACCACGATCTTGTTGCAACGCGTGCGGCCCATCATGCGCTCGGGACGCTTGCTCGGGCCTTCGGCGAGGATTTGCACGCGCTGGCCGATGAGCGCGCCGTAGCGCAGCGCACCGAGTTCATTCGTGAGCGCGAGAAGGCGCTGGTTGCGCTCGTCCTTTACTTCTTCAGTCAATTGATCCGGCATCTCCGCCGCCGGAGTGTCTTTGCGCTTCGAGTAGCGGAAGATGTAGGCGTTGTCGAAATCCGCCTCGCGATAGATGGAAAGCGTCTGCTCGAAGTCTTCCTCCGTCTCGCCGGGGAAGCCCACGATGATGTCCGTGGTGATGCCCATGTTCGGCTTCGTGGCGCGCAGCTTGCGAATGATGGTGAGAAACCGCTCGCGCGTGTAGCCGCGGTGCATGGCCTTGAGCATCCGGTCGCTACCGCTCTGGAGCGGGATGTGCGCGCTCTCGACGAGCTTGGGCAGGCGCGCGTAGGCCTCGACGAGATCGTCGCCGTAGCCTTTTGGATGCGGCGAGGTGAAGCGGATGCGCTCCAGCCCTTCGATCTCGTGAACCGCTTCGAGCAGTTGCACGAACGCGCTCTTGCCATCCAACAACGGATAGTCGCGCTTGCCGTAGCTCGTCACGATTTGCCCGAGCAAGGTGATCTCGCGCACGCCTTGCGTCACAAGCTGACGGCACTCCGCGACAATGTCGGGAATCGTCCGGCTGCGCTCCTCGCCCCGCGTGTACGGCACGATGCAGAAGGTGCAGTATTGGTTGCAGCCCTGCATGATGCTGACGAACGCCGTCACGGACTTCGCCGCCGAGCCGTTGAGCAAGTGCTGACGAATCTCCGCCTCGCTCCCCTTCTCTGCTTCCACATCCACGATCTTGGCGCGATGGCCGGCGAGAATCTCGTCGAGGTATTCCGCCGCGCGATGAAACTTCTGCGTCCCGAGCACGAGGTCCACGTCGGGAAGTTTGTCGATTAGCTCCTTGCCCCGGCTTTGCGCCATGCAGCCCATGAAGCCGAGCACCACGTCCGGGCGGTTCTTGCGCACGTCGGCGGCGAGGTTGGCCATCTTGCCCACGGCCTTGCGCTCGGCCATGTCGCGCACGGAACAGGTGTTGAGCAGGATGACGTCCGCGACGTGTTCGGTGGGCGCGAGCGAATAGCCCTTGGCCACGAGCTGCGCGGCCACGGCCTCGCTGTCACGCTCGTTCATCTGGCAACCGTAGGTTTTGATATAGACGCTGGGCATCTGCTGAAACGGGCCGCGAAATTAAAGGAGTGAAGCGCGAATGCAATGGGGGAATCGGATGGCGGCGGCTCCATTCAACAGAAGGCGAAGGTTGAGTTCCGTCTGCCGCTCGGTCACATTCGTGGCATGGCAACTCTGTCGCTGTCCGATGATCAAGTGGTGCAACTGGTGAAGCAGCTCCCGCCCCAGGCCAAGCAGCGCGTCTTGCTCGATCTCAACGCCGAACGCGACGTGTGGTGGCAGGCCACGGCGCGCGAAGGCGAACAGGACATGCGACGGCTCGCCGGAACCCGCGGGCTGAACTGGGATGCCATGTCCGAAACTGACCGCGAGATTTTCGTGGACAAGGTGCTGCACGAATCGTGAACCGCCCGCCCCGCGTCGTCTTCGACACGAACATTCTTTTTTCCGCCGTCGGCTGGCTGGGAACTCCGCACCGTTGCGTGCAAGCTGCTCGCCGAAGCGAGTGCGTTTCCATTACTTGCGAACCCATCCTCGCTGAACTGGTGGAGAAGTTGCAGATGAAGCGCGGTTTGGACATGACGAAAACCGCCACCATCGCCGATGAACTCCGCGCCTTCTCCAAGGTCGTTTCAATCCCGGGACGGTTGAGAATCATCGCCGCCGATCCTGACGATGATGCCATTGTGGAATGCGCCGTGGTCGGCGAGGCGGAATTTATTGTCAGCGGAGACCATCATTTGCTGGAATTGAAATCCCACGCCAGAATCCAAATCGTGACCGCCGCAGACTTCTTGAACTTGATCCAACACGGGTAGAAACCAGCCCCGCACCTGTCACTCCGCACGCCGGTGAGCTTCACCCCCGGTACACCACCAGCACCGCGTAGTCCGTCACCCACGCGCGCGTCGCCAGGTCCATGTGCGTGTAGGCAATCGGCGAGATGCTGATGATGTTCGCCTCGCCGACCTTCTGGAGGAATTGCGAGACGTGTTCATCGAACAAATCTTTCCCCACCTCGACGTGGTCGGAGTGGCGCAGGGTCTTCACTTTGATCAGCTTGTCCGTCTGCTTGGCGGAAACTTCGAGCGTGGCCAGCGGCTTCTCGATGGTGGCCGCGGGCGGCGGCGGCGCGTCGTACGTCGGCACCTTGAAGTGCGGCTGCTCGCCGCGCGCGGCGGCGGAGGTGGCCATCGGGTTCAGGTTGCCCTGCGGAGGGCCGGGCGGCACGACCAGCGGTTTGTTGCAGGTCGGACACTGAATCTCCACCCCGGCGGCGGAGGCATCGACAGAAAGTTCCTGTTCGCAGTGGCTGCATTTGAAAACGATGTCCATAGGCTTTGGCTTGTTGGAATGGGACGATGGGCGAAAAGGGTCGAGCGCATCGGCCAGCGCCACGCCGATGGCCAGCGACAG
>JANNGC010000130.1:0-4447 GCA_031380445.1 Pedosphaera sp. | reverse complement strand
AACGAAAATCAACGCCGAGGAGGTGGCGGATGACCATGGTGCGATGCTGCGGGCCGACCGCGACGAGCACATGGACAAGATCCGCCTGGCCATCGCGCAGTTCGTGGCGCACGCGGAAGGCGCCACGGGCTTCGATGCCGTGAAGTTGCAGAGCCTGGGCTTGCAGCTCCGCAGCACCGGCTCCACGCCCAAGCCTTGTGTGGCTCCGCTGGGCCTGATCGCCACGGTGGGCGAGCTGGAGCAGGAGATGCGTCTGCGCTGGCCGAACCAGAAGCAGGCGGACTCTTGGATCGTGCAGTCGAGTCCCGATCCCATCACGCCCACGAGCTGGGTGCAGGAGAACGTGGTGAGCGAAGCCAAGGCGCTGCTGACCGACCTGACCAGCGGCGAGAAACGCTGGGCGCGCGTGCGCGGCGTGAACCGCCTGGGCCACGGCCCGTGGAGTGATCCGGTGTGCCGGATGATTCCGTGAAACAAAGAGGTCAGAGGGCAAAGGGCGGAGGTCAGCCGGACCAATGCCCACCCTCTGACCTCCGAATCTCCCCAAAGCAAAAATCTGAAACGCTGAAAAC
The DNA here is from genome assembly GCA_031380445.1 of Pedosphaera sp. Classification (GTDB taxonomy): domain Bacteria; phylum Verrucomicrobiota; class Verrucomicrobiia; order Limisphaerales; family SIBH01; genus JANNGC01. The sequence continues at coordinate 3,875 of JANNGC010000130.1, read as the reverse complement.
TAAAATACTGAAAGACGGAACGCTGATTTCTGACTTCTGCTCTTTGTCTTCTGACTTCTGACCTCTGACCTCTGACTACTTATGTTTGATCCCACCTTGCCCGCGAACCTCTCGGTGATTGATGCGGAGGAATTGCGGAACCAGTTCAACGGACTCAAGGCGCTGATTGATGCGCTGGCGGTCTCGGTCGGCGTGGTGCCGATTGGCGGCGTCATTCCGTGGTTCAAGGACACGCCGGGCGTGCCCGCTCTGCCCGCGCAGTTCGTCGAGTGCAACGGGCAGTTGCTCAATGACCCGGACTCACCGCTGGATGGGGAGTTCATGCCGGACATCAACACGGGGGCGCAGCGGTTCATTCGCGGTGGCCTCAACAGCGGGGCGGTGGGCGGCATTGATTCGTTTGCCACGGCCCAGGCGGACAATGCGGGCGGGGGGACGGCGCAGAATTTTGTGACCATTGACTTCAGCCCCGGCGCGCAGCCGTTCCCGCCGTATGTCACGGCGGTGTATGTGATTCGGGTGAAATAGCAGGGAGCAAAGAGCAGGGAGCAAAGAGCCGCGGCCGGCCAATCCGGCTCCCTCGCCCGGCGGGAGAGGGCTGGGGTGAGGGAGAACGCGGACAATGACCTGCGATGTGCAAACGCAACGAGACGTTCCAACCTTTCTCCCTCACCTCATTCCTCTCCCGCTGGGAGAGGAGGTCAGCGTGTGTGCGCGCACTTCTTAGATTGCCGAGGCGGACGGGTTTGTGTCCACTCGCGCCAGCCATGAACCCAGCCACGGCCAAATGCCCTTGCGCGCACTGCGACACGCACCTTGAGTTCCCCATCGAAATGGCCGGCACGACCATCGCCTGTCCCTCGTGCCAGCAGCAGACAGAACTCACGCTCGTCGAATCTGCCGAGGCGCCTGCGCCAGCCAGCGCGCCCGAGGAACTCACCGCGCCGGAACTGCTCGCGCTTTTCACCGGCCCGGTCAAAAAGACGCGCGTCTCGTTCCTCTACCAGTTCGGACTTCTCTTTGTCAGCGTCTTCATGCTGCTGCTGCCCGTGCTGTATCTCGCGCTCATCGCGCTGGCGACGTGGGGTGTTTACCTTTGGGCGACGCTCGGGACTTTTCTGCTCTCGGGCCGGGGCGGAGCGAAGTTGATGATTCTGAAAGCGCTGCTCTACGCCGCGCCGTTGTTTGCCGGCGTGGTCCTCGTGTTCTTCATGGTCAAGCCGCTGTTCGCGCGACGTCCGAAAAGCGCGCAACCGCTCGCCCTCAATCCCGGCGCGGAACCGCTGCTCTTCGCCTTCATCGCGAAAATTTGCGAGACCGTGGGCGCACCGTTTCCCAAGCGCATTGACCTCGACTGCAATCTCAACGCCTCAGCCAGTTTCCGACGCGGCCTGCTCAGTCTGTTTGGAAATGATCTCGTGCTGACCATCGGCCTGCCGCTCGTCGCCGGGCTGAACGTGACGCAGTTTGCCGGCGTACTGGCGCATGAGTTCGGCCACTTCACGCAAGGCTTCGGGATGCGCCTCACCTACGTCATCCGCAGCGTCAACGGCTGGTTCGCGCGCGTGGTGTACGAGCGTGACCAGTGGGACGAGACGCTCGAAGAATGGGCCGAGACTGAGGACGGCAAAGTGGCCTTCCTCGTCGGCACCGCGCGCTTCGCCGTGTGGTGCTCGCGGCTCGTGCTGAAGACGCTGATGTATCTCGGCCACGGCGTCGGCTGCTTCATGCTGCGCCAGATGGAGTTCGACGCGGACAGTTATGAAACCAAGCTCGCGGGCAGCGCAGACTTTGAATCCACAAGCCGCCGCATGCACGTCCTCAACCACGTCGTCGGCCAGACGTATAAAAAAGTTCGCGTCGGCTGGAACCAGAGCAAGGAACTGCCGGAGAATTTTTCCGCCTACGTCATGCGCACCGACACGGAACTGCGCGACGACGCCCGCACGCGTCTCGAAGACACGATGGGCCTGGAGAAGAGCGGCTTGTTCGACACGCACCCGTCCACCGGCGACCGCATCCGCGCCGCACGCCGCGCGGATGAACCGGGCGTGTTCCGCTGCGACCTGCCCGCGACCATGCTCTTCGCGAACTTCCACGTGCCCGCCAAGCAGGTGACGGTGCTGCACTACAACGATGATTTGGAAATCCCGCTGGGCATAGCGCGACTCGTGCCGCTGCGGCCCATCGCGGAAACGGTGACCGAACCGGAGCCCGTCGAGGAGACGAAGCCGATGATCGGGCGGGGATCGCGGCTGCGTTTGAAAATCTGAGCAACGCGCCGCTAGCAAGACGCCGGGGCGTGACTTCGTGCTCGCACCGTTTGCACCCTGACGTTCGACATTGTTGCCAGCACCGAACACTTGTAAAACCCGCGCGTCACGAATTAACAGCCATGTCCAAAGTCTATTTTTATTACTCGGCGATGAACGCGGGGAAGAGCACGGTGCTTCTCCAGTCCAGCTACAATTACCAGGAGCGCGGCATGAACACGCTCGTCCTCGCGCCCGCGCTGGACACGCGCGCCGGCCCCGGCAAGGTCGCCTCGCGCATCGGACTCTCGGCGGAGGCGCGGGCGTTCAGCCGCGAGGAAAATCTTTTCGCCATCGCCGAGGCGCAGCACACGAAGGGCGTGCTCTCGTGCGTGCTCGTGGACGAGGCGCAGTTTCTCACCAAGGCGCAGGTCGAGCAGTTGACCGATCTTGCGGACCGGCTCCGCATTCCCGTGCTGTGCTACGGGCTGCGGACGGATTTTCTTGGGAACCTGTTTGAAGGCAGCCTGTGGCTGCTCGCGTGGGCGGACAATCTGATCGAGTTAAAAACCATCTGCCACTGCGGCCGCAAGGCCACGATGGTGCTGCGCCTCGATGCCGCCGGTGCGCCGGTGAAGAGCGGCGCGCAGATCGAAATCGGCGGCAACGAACGCTACGTGTCCGTCTGCCGCCGCCACTACAAGGACAGCCAGAGCGCGTGGCTGCTGTGAGGAAAGACGTTCAAGATTCCGGCCAGACGCCCGCTAGTGGAGCGATGCCTGGCTTGCAGAACAGTGCCGAAGCGGCCCCGCCGTCCTGGACCGCGTGGTTCACGCCCGGACGTTTCGCGGCGCTGCTCGGCGCGCTGCTCGCGGTGAATTTCGCGGCGGTGCTGTTCGGCGGACAAAGTTTTTTCCTGCGCGACTTCGGCTACTTCAGCCATCCGCTCGCGCACTACCATCGCGAGGCGTTCTGGCGCGGAGAGATGCCGCTCTGGAATCCCTTGAGCAACTGCGGGCTGCCGTTTCTCGCGCAGTGGAACACGCTCACGCTTTATCCCGGCTCGCTCATCTATCTGCTGCTGCCGCTGCCGTGGTCGTTGAATCTGTTCTGCGTGCTGCATCTCTTTGTCAGCGGACTGGGGATGTATTTTCTCGCGCGGCGCTGGTCAGAAAACAACTTCGCCGCCGCCGTGGCCGGGCTGCTGTTCACCTTCAACGGCTTCATGCTCAACTGCCTGATGTGGCCGAACAACATCGCCGCGCTCGGCCTGATGCCGTGGGTCGTGCTGTTCGCGCAACGCGGCTGGCAGGAAGGCGGCCGCCCGCTGCTGCTCGCCGCGCTGATCAGCGGGGTGCAGATGATGGCGGGAGCGCCGGAGGTGATTCTTTTCACGTGGCTGATCACAGGCGCGTTGTTTCTCACCGACTGTGCGACGCGCCAGGTGAGGGCAGGGCAGGGGATGCTCCGCATGACGGTGCTCACGTTGCTCGTCAGCGGACTGGCGGCGGCGCAACTGTTGCCCTTCTTTGAACTGATGCGCGCGTCGAGCCGCAGCCAGGGCGAGGCTGGTGCGTACTGGCCGATTCCGACGTGGGGCTGGGCGAATTTTTTTGTGCCGCT
>JANNGC010000105.1:0-7740 GCA_031380445.1 Pedosphaera sp. | reverse complement strand
CCCCAGCCCTCTCCTCCCTCAGAGGGAGGAGAGGGAGCCTGACACGACTTTACCGCTTCTTCTTCAACTCCGCCTTCGTCTCCGCCGCGAGGTCTTCGAGTTCCGGCTTCAGCTCCTTCTTCGTCTCCGTGGTCATGCGGTCAATGAAGAGGATGCCCTGCAAGTGATCGAACTCGTGCTGCACGGCCTTCGCCAGCAGCCCGCCGGCGCGGAAGGAAACTTTCGCCCCCTTCTCGTTGATGGCGCTGACTTCCACTTCCGCCGGGCGCGTGACGTCGGCAAACACTTCTGGAAAACTCAGGCAGCCCTCGCCGCCTTTCACCGTTTCCGTGCCGAGTTTTAATTCGGGATTGATCAGCACCAGCGGCATGTGGTCCTCGGGATCAACAGACTTGCCGCCCACTTCCATCGTCGAGGGGCGGTCCTTGATCCCGCGCACGTCAATGACCGTGAGTTGCAGCGCGTGGCCGACCTGCTGCGCGGCGAGGCCGACGCCGTGCGCGTCGTACATCGTGTCGAACATGTCCGCGACGAGCTTTTTGATCTCGGGTGTAATCGTCTCGATGCGCGCGCCTTTGCGGCGGAGCACCGGGTCGCCGTATTTGGTGATCGGGAGTTTCAAGAATCCTTGACCGGCCAGTCGCGCAGCAGGGCAACGAGGTCGCTGAGGCGCGGGCTTTGCCCCGTGCGCACGTAAGAGCCGCTGGTCGTCACGCCCACGAGCACGGACATCTCGTCGTCGAAACCCAGCACTTTACCGAGGCAGAAGCCGGCGTTGAAATGATCGCCCGCGCCCGTGGTGATGACCGGCTTGGCGATGAAGGGGCCGTCCACAATTTCGCATTCGCCGCCATTGCTGATCGCGAGGGCGAAGCTCACGGGATGCACGACCAGCGTGTCCACGTTCGTCGTCGCGCGGATGTCGCGCACGAGTTGCGCCAGCGCGCTGCGCGTGCGGGCCTCGGGGTTGAAGCCCAGCACCGCGCCGACTTCCCACGCTTCTTTCTCGTTCAGGCCGAGGATGACGTCGAAGTAGGTGCGGAATTTTTCAATCAACTTGAGCGCGCGGCGCAGGTCGTCGTGCGTGCGCTTCTCCGGGTCGGCGAGGTCGAAGAAAATTTTTCGGCGCGGCTGCTTGCTCGCAGGGCAAAGCTCGTTCTGCACCGACTCCCAGATGTCGCTCATGAAGGGAATCATCGTCCAGTTCACGAAGGCCACGAGATCGCTGCCGAAGAAATGGTCGGCGAATTTCTTCCGCCCGAAGCGCACTTGAATGTTCTCCCACGTCACTTCGCCGAGCTGTGTGGTCTTGCCGACGAGAATTTTCCCATCTTCAAACTCGTAGGCGTCGGTGTGTCCGGGTGGCGCGATGGAATGCACATTCGCGTGGGCCGCGAAATCCGTGAAGACCGGATGCAGACTCGGGTAGCCCAGCGCGCCGACATACGTGACCGCCACGCCGAAACGCGAGAGCGCGTGCGCCATGATCGGACCGTTGCCGCCGAGCTTCACGCGCTGCACCACGGCCTCGAGGTTCGTGCTTTTTCCGGCGGCGGCGGCGAGGCGTTCGGAAAGCTTCGCGATGCTCGGGATGCGGTCGAACTTCTCCGAGTTATGCCGCACGTCCACGAGATGAATGATCTCGTCCACGAAACCATCCAGCCCGATGAACGACGTGAGATGACTCGCGCGCTCGACCGAGGCGAGCAGACGCTTGGCGCATTGTTCGCGGAGTTCCTGCGGGGAGTGCATATCAGTCCACCTTCACGCCGATGACGCTGAGGATGCGTTCGAGATCGGCGTCGTTAAAAAATTTCACTTCGAGCGAGCCTTTGCCGGCGCGGTAGCGCAACTGGACTTTCGTGCCGAGGCGTTCGCGCAATTTGTTCTCCACGTCCACCACATGCGCGTCGCGGCTGGTGATGGTCACGCCGTGGCCGGCTTTGCCGGGCGTGATGTTCGGCTGGTTCAACAGGCGCGAGACCAAATCCTCCGTCTGGCGCACGGTCAGCCCGTCCTTGATGACGCGCTCGGTGGCGAGCTTCTGCTGCGCGGCGTGCGGGAGACCGAGAATGACTTTCGCGTGACCGACGGAGAGGCGTCCGTCGCGCAGGAACATCTGCGCGTCCGGCACGAGCTTGAGCAGGCGGAGAGAATTCGCGACGGCCACGCGGCTTTTGCCGACTTTCAACCCCACGTCTTCCTGACGAAGCGCGAACTGGCCAATGAGTTGCGCGTAGCCCAGCGCCTCCTCCATCGGGTTCAAGTTCTCGCGCTGGAGATTTTCAATGAGCGCGAGTTCCAGCACCGCGCGGTCGTCCGCCTCGCGCACGATGACCGGCACCTCGGCGAGATTGAGCAACTGCGACGCGCGCCAGCGGCGTTCGCCCGCGATCAGTTCGTAGTGTGTCTGCCGGTCACGCACGATGAGCGGCTGGATGATGCCCTGTTCCTTGATCGAGTCCGCAAGTTCCCGCAACGCCTCGGCGGAAAACTCCTTGCGCGGCTGCATCGGGCTGGGGCGAATCTTATCCAGCTTCACGCGCAGCACGCGGTCGCGAGAATCATCCGGAGTCGCGGGAGCAGCAGGGGCAGACGCGGCGAACGGATTTAACGGAGCGGCTGGCGGCTTGGGCGCAATCAACGTCGGAACTGGCGCGTCGGCGGCGGGCGCGACCGGTGTGACGGTCCGTGCGGGCGCTGTTCCAAGCAGCGCGCCCAGCCCACGACCAAGAGCGGATTTCGACATGACGTGAGAGTGGGGAATGGGCGCGCGCGCTGTCAATTGCTGCGACAGGTCAAACACGATGCGACAGCGCAACTCCGCCCTGGCAGTTCAAGTGTTCAATGCCTTCAACGCTCGCTTGCAATCCGACGGCCGCAAAATCAGCAGACCCTTCTTCGAGTTGGGCGCGGTGGCGCAGTAGGCATACTCGATGTTGATCCGCGCCTTGGAAAGTTTGTGTGCAATTTGCGCGAGCGAGCCGGGCCGGTTGTCGCCCTCGATCATCAGCACCTCGTTCTCAACCACGAGCGTGGCGTGCTCCTCGAACATGAGCATGGCCTTGCGCGTGTCGCTCACGATCATCCGCACCACGGTATGATCGACGGTGTCGCTGGTGGTCAGGGCGTAGATGTTGATCTTGGCCTCCTCCATGGAGTCGCACATGCGCGCGAGCGTGCCGGGTTTGTTTTCCAGGAAGACGGCGAGTTGAGTGGTGATGTGCATAAGTAAGTTTCCTTTCATCTGCGCCGGGCGACATGCCGCGGCGGCGTGCGGAGCATAGAAGCGGGGTGCGGCCTTTCGCCACAAATTTTTCCCGCGTTCCCCGGCCCGGCCTGTGAACAACATTTGCAAAATTCCCGTTGACGCTCTTTCGCCGCTGCATCACACATAACGAACCCAGACGGGTCTGGTATCGGAAATCCTGATTCAGCCCGCCCAAGTTCGATGCAAATCGAGGCGTTGAAAATTTATTGCGACGTGGCCCGGTTCCGCAGCTTCTCGCGCGGCGCCGAGGCCAATGACGTTTTGCAATCCAGCGCCAGCCAGGCCGTGCAGAACATCGAGCAGGATCTGGGCGTCTCGCTCATTGACCGCTCCTGCCGTCCGTGGGAACTCACCGACGAGGGAAAACTTTTCTACGACGGCTGCCGCGAGGTGCTGGGGAAATACGAGGACGTCGTCGCCCGGGTGAAGCACGCCCGGGCCAGCGGCAACTCCGTCATCCGGGTCGCCGCCATCTACTCCGTCAACATGCGGGACATGACGCAGCGCGTGCAGGATTTCATGCGTGCGAATGCCGACACGAAGGTGGAAGTGGAATACGCGCACCCCGCCAGCGTGCTGGAGCGCGTGCTTAATGACGAAGTGGAACTGGGCATCATCTCGTATCCCGATGAGCGGCGCGGTCTGACCGTGCTGCCGTGGCGTGAGCAGGAAATGGTGCTGGTCTGCACGCCGCAGCACCGGCTCGCGAAGCTCAAGAGCGTCGAGGTGAAGCAGCTTCAGAAAGAAATTTTTGTCGGCTTCGACGCGGACCTCGTCATCGCCAAGAAGATCGAACGCTTTCTCAAAGACCACGGCGTGGGGCCAAACGTCGCGGTGCGCTTCGACAACATTGAGGCGGCCAAGCGCGCGGTGGAGGCCGGCTCGGGCGTCGCGATTCTGCCGCGTCCGACGCTGGAGAACGAGATCGAGCTGGGCACGCTGACGGCGGTGCCGCTGGCGGGCAGCAAGTTCACGCGCCCGCTCGGCATCATTCATCGCAAGGGCCGGAAATTTTATCCCAACACAGAGGCGTTCATCGAAGTGCTGAAGAACGGCACGAACGGTGTTCACGCGAAGAATGGCCACGGCGTTTACACGAATGGCGTGGTGAAGACGACGAGGAGAAAGGCGAGGAGTTCATGAGCGCGCGTTTCTGCAAATTTTCAACGCCAACGGCGGTGCAGCAGCCAGCCCCGAAGGGGCGCTATTCGTCAGCCCAGGGCAAAGCCCTGGGTGGTGCCATGACGTGGTTGTTTAGCCCTGAAAGGGCGAAACAAAACTGTGCCGCCCTTTCAGGGCTATTCCCATTTTCAAACCGCGAACCCAGGGCTTTGCCCTGGGCTGATCATTTGCGCCGCCTCACCCCGGCAACTTCGACGAAAGGAAAACAGTTATGCTAACCGCACCCAAGGCTCAGGGTCTCTACGACCCGCAGAACGAACACGACGCCTGCGGCGTCGGCTTCATCGCCCACGTCAAGGGCCAGAAATCCCACGGCATCATCCGCGACGCCATTGGCGCGCTGGTCAGGTTGAATCATCGGGGCGCTTGCGGTTGCGAGACCAACACTGGCGACGGCGCGGGCATCCTCATGCAGGTGCCGCACGAGTTCCTGAAGACTGTGGCGGCGTTGGGAAAAATCACGTTGCCGGGTGCAAAGGAATACGGTGTGGGCCAGGTCTTTCTGCCGCAGGACGCCGGGCAGCGCGCGGAGTGCGAGAAGCTGTTCAACCAGATCGTCGCCGAAGAAGGTCAGACCTTGCTCGGCTGGCGCACGGTGCCGACGAATAATTCCTCGATCGGCTTCACGGCCAAGGCGAGTGAGCCGTTTGTGCGCCAGGTGTTTATCGGGCGCAACGCGAAGCTCGCCGATGACATGGCGTTTGAGCGCAAGCTCTACATCATCCGCAAGCGCGCGGAGAATTTGATCCGCTACGGACGCAGCGGCGTGCAGGTGGCGGGCGGTGATCAGTTCTACATCTCGTCGCTCTCGTACAAGACGCTGACTTACAAAGGCATGTTGATGCCGGAGCAGGTCACGCAGTATTTCCCTGACCTCCTCGACGAGTCCATGACCACGGCCATTGCGCTGGTGCATTCGCGCTTCAGCACGAACACCTTCCCGAGCTGGCCGCGCGCGCATCCCAATCGCTACATCGCGCACAACGGCGAGATCAACACGCTGCGCGGCAACGTGAACTGGATGAACGCGCGCCAGATGCTCTTCGAGAGCGACGTGTGGGGCGACGACATCAAGAAGCTCCTGCCAGTCGCGAACACGGACGGCTCGGACTCAGCGGTCTTCGACAACTGCCTCGAATTGCTCGTGCTCTCCGGCTACTCGCTGCCGCACGCCATGATGATGATGATTCCCGAGCCGTGGGAGAACCATCCGTCGATGCCGGACGACAAGCGCGCTTTCTATCAGTTCCACAGTTGCCTGATGGAGCCGTGGGATGGCCCGGCGGCGATGGCCTTCACTGATGGCCGCGTCATGGGCGCGTCGCTCGACCGCAACGGCCTGCGTCCGTCGCGCTACTACGTGACGAAAGACGACCTCGTCATCATGGCCTCGGAAGTGGGCGTGGTGGATGTCGCACCAGAGAACGTGGCTTACAAGGGCCGATTGCAGCCGGGCCGCATGTTCCTGATCGACACTGAGCAGGGGCGGATCATTTCGGACGAGGAGTTGAAGAATACCATCTCCACGCAGCGGCCGTATCGCGCGTGGCTGACGGAGAACCTGATCGACTTCGACACGTTGCCGGAGCCGCCGCACAAGCACGAACCGGATCACGACACCGTGCTTCAGCGCGAACTCGCGTTCGGCTACACGTTCGAGGATTGCCGACGGCTCATCCTGCCGATGGCCAAGGACGGCGGCGAACCCATCGGCTCGATGGGCACCGACACGCCGCTCGCCGTGCTCTCGGAGAAGCCGCAGATCATCTACAACTACTTCAAGCAGTTGTTCGCGCAGGTCACGAACCCGCCGATTGATTCCATCCGCGAGGAGATCGTCACGTCGGCGTTCACGCTGATTGGTTCGGAGAAAAACTTGCTCAAGCCCGGTCCCGATAGTTGCAAGATGCTTCAACTCACCGGCCCGATCATCGACAACGAACAACTTGAACAATTGCGCCACATCGACAAGCCGGGCTTCAAGTCCGTGACGCTGCCGATTCTGTACCCGGTCGAGAAAGATGGCGCGGGACTCGAAGCGTCTCTTGCCGAGTTGTTCGCCAAGGCGAGCCAAGCCATCAAAGACGGCGCGAACATTCTCATCCTCTCCGACCGCGGCATCACGCATGACCTCGCGGCCATTCCCGCGTTGCTCGCGGTCGCGGGTTTGCATCACCACCTGATTCGTGAGGGCACGCGCACGAAGATTGGTCTCGTGCTCGAATCTGGCGAGCCGCGCGAAGTGCATCACATGGCCGTGCTCATTGGCTACGGCTGCGGTGCCATCAATCCGTATCTCGCGTTCGAGGCCATTGACGACATGATTCGCGAAGGCTTGCTCGAAGGCATTGATCACAAGAAGGGCGTCAAGAATTTCATCAAGGCCTGCACCAAGAGCGTCATCAAAACGATGTCGAAGATGGGCATCTCGACGGTGGCGAGCTATCGCGGCGCGCAAATCTTCGAGGCCATTGGCCTGAACAAGGACGTCATCTCGAAGTATTTCACCGGCACCTCGTCGCAGGTGGAAGGCGCGGGCATCGACGTGCTGGCGAAGGAATCCAAGCTGCGCCATCGCGCGGGCTTCCCCGAGCGCGGCGCGCATGTGCCGACGCTCGACGTGGGCGGCCAGTATCAATATCGCGCGGGCGGCGAGTATCATCTGTTCAACCCGGAGAGCATTCACAAGCTCCAGCTCTCGTCGCGCACGAACAACTACAAGGTGTTCCAGGAATTCGCGACGGAGATCAATGATCAGCTCAAGCATCTCTGCACGCTGCGCGGCATGTTCGATCTGAAGTATCTGCCGACGCCGATTCCGATTGAGGAAGTCGAGTCGGTCGAGGCGCTGATGACGCGCTTCAAGTCCGGCGCGATGAGCTACGGCTCCATCTCCAGCGAGGCGCACGAGACGCTGGCCATCGCCATGAATCGTATCGGCGGGCGCAGCAACACCGGCGAAGGTGGCGAAGATCCCGCGCGCTTCACTTGGACGAATGAGAAGGGCGACTCGAAGAACAGCGCGATCAAACAAGTCGCGAGCGGACGCTTCGGCGTGACGAGCAATTACCTGACGAACGCGAAGGAAATCCAAATCAAGATGGCGCAAGGCGCGAAGCCCGGCGAAGGCGGGCAGCTCCCCGGCACGAAAGTCTATCCGTGGGTCGCGAAAGTGCGGCATTCCACGCCCGGCGTCGGGCTCATCTCGCCGCCGCCGCATCATGATATTTACAGCATCGAGGACTTGGCAGAGCTGATCCACGATTTGAAAAACTCGAACCGGGCGG
>JANNGC010000067.1:0-6378 GCA_031380445.1 Pedosphaera sp. | reverse complement strand
CGCCGTTGATGACCACGCGCACGAAGTTCGCCTTGGGCGCGGGGAGATAATCGCGCGCCACTTGGTAATACAGCACCGAGCGCAGGAACGTGGGATCAACGTGCGAGTTCAGCAGGTTCAACGTGCGATAGCCGAGGAGCCGCTGGTTGCCATTCGCAAAATCCATCGAGAGATTCAGCGAACGCTTGCGCCCCTCACCCACGGTGAAGAACGACGACGCGCCACGAAAGTGAACGCCCACGTCTTTGTAAATTTTTCCGTCCATGGCGAGCTTCGCCGGCACCTCGACATCGCTGTGGTAAAAGTCCGCGAGTTCCTTCTCCCAGTCCGCGTTCTCGAAATCGAGGAACAGCGTGCGCAACGTGAGCGCGTCGTAGAGCGGCGTGTTGGTGGAAAATGATTTCACGTCCGCGGGCGTGAGCTTCGGTCCTGGCTCGGGCGGGGTTTGCGTTCCGCCGCCGCGCATCCGCGGCCCGCGACCGCCGCGCCCGGCGGCCTTTTCCTCGGCGAGAAATTCCCGCGCCTTCTTTCGCTCGGCGGAGTCGAGACGCTTGTCGCCGTTCTTGTCGAACTTCGGCACCAGTTCCACCGCCGCACTTGGCCCGCCGAATCCACCAGGCCCGCCCGGCCCGCCGGGCTGAAATCCAGGAGGCGGGCCGTCAAAATTTCCCGGCGGTGGAAAGTTCCCGCGCTGGCCCTCGCCCGGCGGACGTTGCGCGTCACGACGCGGCGGATTGTCCGCCTGGCCGAACGCAGACGGAGAAAAAAACAGCGCCGCGCCCAACAGCGCGCCCACACGGATTGGATTCAAGTTCGAAAACATATCGATCTCAGAGACAAGCGCGGTGACGCGGGAGTTACCGCCAAATTGTTAAGGTTTGGTAAATCCCAGGAGCGCGGACTTTCCAGTCCGCAGCCAGCCCCGCACTGAAGAAGATGCGGGGAAAATCTTGCGCGTCACCACTTAGCGGCCCGCCGCGGACGGGAAAGACCGCGCGCCGTTGCTAAATCGCGTCGAAGCGCCCCGACGAATCCCCGAGGCGCTCGACCGACTTCGCCCCCATGCGGTCGGCCATGCTCAGGAGCATGTTGCTCATGGGGATGTCGCCCGCCTTCGTGAAGCGTCCCGGCGTCAGCGCGCCGCCGCCGCCGCCCGCGAGAATGACCGGCAAGTTCGAGTGCGTGTGACGGTTCGCGTCGGCGTGGCCGCTGCCATAGACAATCATCGAGTTGTGCAGCAGCGACTTCCCGTCCACGTCCTTCGTCGCTTCCATCTTCTCGAGGAACTTCCCGAACTGTTTCATGTACCAGAGATCAATGTCCGCGACCTTGTCGATCATCTCCTGCTTCCCCTGATGATGCGTGAGGTAGTGGTGGCCTTCGGGAATTTCCAACTCAGGGAAGGTGCGGTTGCTGCCCTCGTTCGCGAGCAGGAACGTGCTGATGCGCGTGGTGTCGGTCTGGAAGGCCAGCACCATCATGTCGAACATCACCTGGATGTAATCATCGAACTTCGGCGGGATGCCGGCGGGCGTGTCCTGCGCCGGATCGGCAGGAGCGCCAAAGCGTTCGGACTTTTCGATGCGCGTCTCGATCTCGCGCACGCTGGTCAGATACTCCTCCAGCTTGTCCTTGTCGCGCGCAGTCATGTTGCGCTGGAGCGAACGCGCGTCATCGAGGACGAAATCCAGAATCGAGTGTTGCTGCTGCTGGCGGAGGGCCAGCCCCTTCGCCCGCTCGCCGCGCGCGCCCGCGCCGAACATGCGCTCGAAGAGCAGGCGCGGATTCGGCTCCGGCGCGACCGGCTGCGTGGGCGAACGCCACGCGAGATTGTATTGGTAGGCGCAGGAATAGCCGGAATCGCAATTGCCGGACTTGCGCACCGCGTCCGTCGTGAGTTCGAGAGAGGGAAAGCGCGTGAGATGCCCGATCTGATTCGCCACGACCTGGTCAATCGAAATGCCCGCGTGAATGTCCGCGCCCGCCGTCTTCTTCACCCGCACGCCGGTCAGGAACGTGCCGCTCGCGCGCGCGTGGTCGCCCGCACCGTCCGGGCCGGGCGTGGCGTTGACATGGTCTAACCCGCCGAAGACTTGCAACTGATGCTTCACCTTCGCCAGCGGCTCCATCGTGCGGGCGAGTTGGAAATCTTTGCCCGTGCCGCCCGGCCACCAATTCTTCTGAATCGCGCCGTTCGGGAAATAGACGAAGGCCATGCGCATCGGCGCACCGCTTGCCGTCGTGGCGAGCTTGGCGGCTTTCGCCTCCGCTGCGAGCGCGGCCAGCGGTCGCACGGATTCAAACGCCGGCAGCGCGAGACAAGCGCCGAGTCCGCGCAGAAAGCGGCGGCGGTTGAGGCTGGCAAAACTTTCAGCAGCAAGATTGCGTTTCGTTTTCATGGTGTTGATGCGGTTTGCGCTTTGGATTCAGACGGCGAAAGGGCGGCGGAAGTTGAAGAAATTTCGCGCCGCTTCTGGAACGGCGCGGAGTGAACGACGCCATCCAGCAGCGCAGAGAAACGACCGTTCTGCTTTTCGAGTTCGGCCACGATGCGGTCGAGCGCCTCGATGTCGTAATGCTCCACGCCGCGGCCCAGTGCATAGGTCAGGAACTTCTCCGCGAGGCAGTGATAGAAATCGAGCCGGTGCTTCGTGACCAGCACGCGCTTCAATTCGCGCACGTCATTAAAAGTCTCGCCGGTGATCAATCTTCCGGCGGCGTCAATCGGCTGCTTGCGCTCCTGCTCGCGCCACATGCCGAGGGCGTTGAAATTTTCTAACGCCAGCCCGAGCGGGTCCATGCGGTTGTGGCAGGAACGGCACAGCGCATCCTCGCGGTGTTTCGCGAGCGATTCGCGCAAGGTCGGCTGGTGATCGGTGACTTCCTTCTCCGCGTCTTCCAGCGGCGGCACGTTCGCGGGCGGCGGCGGCGGCGGCACGCCGAGAATGTTATCGAGAATGAAGAGGCCGCGCTTCACGGGCGACGTGCGTGTGGGATTGGAAGTCACGATCAGCACCGAACCGTCGGTCAGCACGCCGCCGCGCGGGCTGCCCGCTGGGAGCGACACGCGGCGCATTTCGGGGCCTTTCACGCCAAGGTTGGTGAGCGCGTAGTGCTTCGCGAGTTTCTCGTTCAGGAAGGTGTAATCCGCTTCGAGCAGTTCCAGCACGCTGCGGTTCTCGCGCATGACGTGGCCGACTTTCATCAAAGTTTCATCACGCAGCGCGCGGCGCAGGTCGCCATCGAGCTGGACGTTGTAGCGATTCCGGCGCGGGCCTTGCTGGCGCATCTGCTGCAACTCCGCTTTTTGCTCCGGCGTTTTCTGGTCGTCGGGGATGGCGTTCAACTCCTGAAATCGCTCGCGACGTTTTTGGAGTTCCCGTTCCTCACCCGCGTCGCGCGCCATGACGACGAAGGCGTTGATGTCAATGCCGTCCACGTCGCGCGTCTGGAGCCACTGGCCGGTGAAATTCTGCACGAGCGCTTCCGAACGTTTATCGGCGAGCAGCCGCTTCACTTGCGCATCGAGGTTTTTGCGCAGCTCGTGGCGGTCGGCGAGGCGGAACAATTCTTCATCCGGCATCGTGGACCAGAAAAAGTAGGAGAGGCGCGAGGCGAGCGCGTGCTCGTCAATCAATGGATGGGGCTTGGACGCGGGCGAAGACTCGGCCTCCTCCACGCGGAACAAAAACTTCGGCGACGCCAGCACCGGCACCAGCGCCTGCGCGATGCCGTCCTCGAAGCGCTTGCCCGGCTGCTGATAAACGCTCTCCGCCAAAGTGACGAGCCGCGCCACACTGCGTTCGTCGGTCGGACGGCGATAGGCGCGCTTCAAGAAATTCCCCAGCACGGCCCGCGCGTACTCACGCCGCTCGGTCCCGGACGTCGGCGGATCTTTTGTGAAATACAGATCGAAGTTCTTTGGTCGCACCCAATGCTTTTCCTCAGTCGGGCCCTGCACACGAATGGTCGTGATACGCAAATCGAGGGAGTTCTTTTTCTCCGCCACCGGCGTGAGCGGCTCCAACTCGAAGACCAGCTTGTGTTCACCCGCGTCCCAGTTCGTTTCCGCCTCGAACCGGAAACGCTTGCCCGCTTCCCAGCCCAGTTCCTTGCGCCACAATTCATGGCCATCGGCCTTCAGCACCAGGTTGGCGCGGCCCGGGTCGAAGACGAACTCACCCAGCACTTCCAGTTCGATCACGCAGCGATACTGGCCGGCGTGCGGCGCCTTGAATGTGTGTTGCAACCTCGTCTCGTCGTAAAAACTCATCCGCTCACCGCCGCCCTTTCCTTCGCTCTTGCGAAAGTCCGCGCCGGGAATCGCCGTCTCCGCGACCACCCACGGCTGGCGCGGCACCGCGCTCGCCACAATCTGCTCCGCGAGCTGCATGTACTTCTCCAACAGCAACGGCGACATGCTCAACACATCGCCGATGTTGTCGAAGCCATAGCCCGTATCGTCCGGCGGCAACTCCTCCTCCACGCGGATGTCCTGCCCCGTGAGGTCGCGCACGGTGTTGCGATACTCGACGCGATTCAGCCGCCGCACGGTAACGCGGCCCGGATCAGGATTCGCCGGATCGAGTCCGAAGGCGGAATGCTTGATCCACTTCTCCAGTTGCACGATCTGCTCCGCCGAGAGCTTCGGCTTCTTCTCCGGCGGCATCAGCCCGGCGCGGACGTTCTTCAACACCTTCGACCACAACTCGGGCTTGAGCAGTTCCGCGTCGTTCTTGAATTCATCAAAGCTCACGTCGCCCTTCTTCACGCCGTCCGCGTGGCAGTCGGAGCAATACTCTTTGAGGATGGGCTGGATGTCCTTGCGGAACTGCGCGGCAGCATCCGCTGCGCTCGCCACGGAATTTTCCAGTCCAACCGCCAGCGCGGCGGCCAGCGCCAGACGCGCGGGCCGCGACTTCCAATTGGAGCGTCGAGCTTGTGTCGTGTGCTTAATCACAGTGGGAACGATGGCATTGGGCATCTATTTAAGTTCGTTGTCGAGGCGATGTCCGGATTGATTTCAGGGCGTGCCCGGCCCGGCGGGCGCGTTGGTCACGGGGGCCGTACCGCCGCGCCGCCCGAATCCGCGCGCCGGCTGGCTCACAAACGTCGCGACCTCCTTCGCCGCCTTTGTCTCCACACCAGACTTTTGCAGAAAACCCAAATCACGGAACCAATCCATGTAACGATCCTGCCACGTCCCAAACGGAATCCCGTTGCGATGCGTCAGCCCGCCGCTCATGCGGCTGCCATCAGGCAGCGGGTCGCCGGGATGACGACCATTGCCGTAGATGTGCATCTCCACGTTCGGAATGCCGGCGTTCAGCATGGCGGTGAAATACTCGTTCGCCCAGATGGCGTGTCCGCGGTCCCCAGCGCCGGCACAGGTGATGAACGCGGGCGGCGTGTTCCGTGGAATCGGCGGATTGCCACCACGCGCGAACGGCGTGGGGCCGGGATAAACGATACCCACGAAATCCGGCCGCGAAGAAATTCCCGCCAGCGGATCGCCGGGCAGGCTGTTCGTCTTGTCGAAATTCTCAAAGAAGACCGCCGCCGGCGCCGCCAGTTCCGCGCCGGCCGAAAAACCCATGATGCCAATCTTATTCGGATCGATGTTCCACGCCTTCGCATTCGCGCGCACAAGACGGATGGCTTGCAGCGCGTCATTCACCGCGTCGGTCTGCGCGTTGTAGCCGTCTTTGCGCAGGCGGTTGCGGAGGAGAACCGTGTTCACGCCGTAGTTGAAAAAGTACGGCACGAAATCCGCGCCCTCGGTCCCGACGTTCAGCGTGTTGTGCCCGCCACCCGCCGCGAGAATGATCGCCGCGCCCGTGTTGATGCCGCCCTCGACCGTATGCACCTCGATGGATGGGTTGTGAATGTTCGTGATCCAACTGATGCGCCCCGGAACCGCCTTGCTCACGTTGTAATACTCCGCCTCGCGCACGCGCTCCGCCTTCAGGAACGACGAGCCAGGCGGATACAGCGGCACCACCACGCCTCCTGGCAGGATGGGCTGCGGCGCGTACGGCGCGTCGTTGGTCGGCCCCGGCTTCGGCACCCCCAACGCGGCCGGGGGCGCAGTCGTGACGGGTGGCGCGGCGTTTTGAGCCACAGCCATCGTGGCGGAAAACAGCAGGGCCAAAATCAAATCAGTGCGCATGACGTTTGGAGACGCTCCCGCCCCGTCACTGGCGACAAAAGTTTTTCCCCGGCGAATGGGGCGGGCGTTCGGCCTCCCTCGTCCGGTGTGTGGCGTCAGTTCCGGGGTTCGCTGATCACGCGGCGGTAAAGGGCTTCATAGAGCGGCACAATGGCCGCAGCGGAAAACCTTTCGCGGGCACGTTGCTGCGCGGCGCGGCCCAGCGCCGC
>JANNGC010000061.1:0-6648 GCA_031380445.1 Pedosphaera sp. | reverse complement strand
ATGACCAACCGGACGCCCGCGGTCTTATGGCGGTACATCCGGTCATTAAACATCGCGACGCCTTGAATCGTGATCGTCGCGTTGGTCGTGGGCTTCGCTCGCTCCGTCGCGACAAAGGTCAGCGTTGTGTCTGCGGCGTTGGCGGCGATATTGGTGCCGTCCACTTTCACGCCCTCGGGAATTCCGGTCAGCGTCAGCGGAATTTCGCCGGCGTAACCGCGCCGCTCCACGCTCACTTTCATGGTCACATCGTCGAAGTTCGTCGCGCCCGGACGCGCGGCGTTCAGCCCCAGCTTGGTTTTCGATGCGGTGAGCACGAAGGGAATCGGCGTCACCGCCATCGCGACCGGCTGGCTGAACTGGACGACCGACTGGCCGTTGTTCGTCGCTTCGCCGCGCACCAGCACGGTGCGGACGCCCAGTTCGGAATTCACGTTCGCGGTCAGCTTGAGCTGCGCGGTGCGGGCATCGCTCTTCACGGTCAGTTCGCTCACGGCGAGACTCTTCGTGATCGGCTCGCGCGCCAGGCTGAAGCCGACGGCGGTGAGCTTCACGTCTTGCGTGAAACCCGCCTGCCGATTGACCAACACCTCGATGGTCGCGGACTGCAATTGATCCATGCCCGCACCGACGGTCAGCGCGTCGATGGTGAACGGCGCGGTGTCGAGCACGCTCACGAAGCCCTGCTTGAAGGCGCGCTCGGCGGCTTCCTGCGGAACAATGGCCGTGGCGATCGCGACTAATTCCTTGCCGCCACTCGTGGCACTCGCGACCAAGCGCAACGCCGCGCTGCCCATCGCCGCGTCCGGCGTGGCGCTGAGGAGCAAGTCTCCGTCGTTGCGCCCGGCAGCGATGACGATGGGTTCGGCGCTGACTCCATCCGGCAAGTCACGCGCGGCGACGCGGACCGGGCCATCAAAACCGGTGCGCACAATTTCGCAGCGCACGCGCGTGCGGCCATTGCGGTTCACGCGCACCACGTCAGGAAAATATTTGGCAATGAGCGAAGCGCCCGCAGCGGCGGTCGGCGGACGGACCGCCAGGCGATAAGCCATCTTGCCCTCGCCCCGTCCCGTGAGGTCAGTGATGGTCACGGTATATTCGGTGTCCTTCTTCGCATCGAACTCAATGCGTGCATCCGCGCCAGCCACGTCATCAATCCGGGCGACGAGCGTTTCGCCAGCGAAGACCGCGAGCAGCGCGTCCAGTGGCGAACCAAACCGGCGCGCCTCAACTTCGGCGATCAGCTTGCCGTCCGCCGCAGCTTTGAAATTGAAACGGTCCGAGTCCTTCGGCACGCCGATGCGGCCATTGATGACCACGGGCGCAGTGACGGCGTTAAAGTTGGTGCCTTCGTTCGGCTCCTTCTCGGTGAACTCCGGCAGTTCGCGCACATCGAATTGAATCGGATTGGAAAGCCCGCGCGGCGTGTTCAGGCGAATCTCCTGCCGGCCCAGCGGCGAGTTGGCGTCAATGTCCAACGTCACGCGTTCTGCGC
This sequence comes from Pedosphaera sp., assembly GCA_031380445.1. Classification (GTDB taxonomy): domain Bacteria; phylum Verrucomicrobiota; class Verrucomicrobiia; order Limisphaerales; family SIBH01; genus JANNGC01. Next base: position 5,150 of record JANNGC010000061.1, on the reverse strand, counting down.
CCTGCATGTTGCGGCCCGTCACGACGATCTCCACCGGCTTTCCGCGCTGGCCGCCGAAGGGGAAAATGTAATCCACGAACGGCAGCACACCGACGAAGAGGCGATACTTGTAGTCGCCACCGCCGCGATATTGGAAATCACGCAACTGCGCGAAGTAGTCGCCGTCCTCAGGCGCGGTGAATTGCACCAGCGAATCGAAACCGCGCGCATCCTCGTCGCGCGCCAGTTCCCTGCCCTTCGCATCGAGAATAGCGAGCGAAGAATCCAGCGGCGAGCCAGTGCGCTGGGCCATGACTTCGAGGATGAACTGGTCGCCCTTCTTGGCGGTGAACTTGAAGTTGTCGATCTCGGTCGATCCCTGAATGACACCAGCCAAGGCGGACGGAACGGCGATGGCCTGCGCCTGTTCGGGCGTGTCGTTCGGTTCCACTTCCGCAATCTCCGGCACTGCGCCCACGGTGATGTTGAGTGGCGCGGAAATTCCATTCGGCCCGAGCGCGCGCACTTCGCGCACGCCGAGCGGCGCGTCGGCGGCAGCGGTGATGCGAGCGCGCAGAGATTTGCTGCGGTCCTTTTCGCCGCCAACCGCAACGCCGATGGACTTGGAAGTGGATTCCACCGTGATGGCTGGTGGCGGTGCCACATCGGCAACCACTGTCGCGGACAAGCCCGCTTCCCCACTGAAGACAAAGCCCGTCACGGAGTTCAGTCCTTCGCCCGCGAACTTCACGTCCAACGTCGCGCCGCGTTGAATCCAGTCGGGGGAGAGCGAAATGATTTTGGGCTGGGCGAATGTACTGAACGTGAGAAGGGCAACGGTGATTGCGGAAATGAGCCGCGATTTGATTGCGCCGTTTCCCCTCACCCTAACCCTCTCCCTTGGGGAGAGGGAACCATCGCATCCAGTCGTCGGTACCATCGGAACGTCTCGTCTTGTCGAAAGACTGCATGATTTTCTCCCTCTCCGCTGGGGAGAGGGCCGGGGTGAGGGGAAGGAGCGCATCGAACTTTGAATCATCGCCAAAACAACAAAATCACCATTCCAAAAGTTGAACTGTTTGCTCGCATCAACTGAACAATCCCGTCACCGGCTCGGCCTGCACAAGTTCGCGCGGTTGGTTCAGGTGGTTCATCACGATGGTGTGCGGGTCGATGCCGAGCGCGTGATAAATCGTCGCCAGCAATTGCGTGGGATGCACCGGATTCTCGGCAGGCGAAGACGCAGTGGCGTCCGACTTGCCGTAGAGCGCGCCGCGCGACACGCCCGCGCCAGCGACCAGCGCAGTATAGCAATACGGCCAGAGATCGCGCCCGTCCGGCGCGTTGCCGTTGCCCGACGTGCTCACACCGAGACGCGGCGAGCGGCCAAATTCTCCGATGGCGACAACCAGCGTTTCCTTGAGCAAGCCGCGCTCATCCATGTCCTGCAAGAGCGCCGCGATCCCGCTGTCGAGTTTCGGGCAATGCAGATCGCGCAACGGACCGAAGTTCGCGGCGTGCGTGTCGAAGGCATCAACGGTCGGATTGCCATTCGCCACGGCCGGCCAGTTCACCTGCACGAAGCGCGTGCCGGCTTCAATCAAACGGCGCGCGAGCAGCAAGCCCTGGCCGAAGGTGTGCCGCCCATAGAGATCGCGCAGCGCCTCTTTCTCCTTCGCGAGATCAAACGCATCGCGCGCGCGGCCGGACGACACGAGGTCGAACGCCCGCTGGTAATACTTGTCGATGGCGTATTTCTCGACGGCCTTTTCCATCTCCGGCATCGCGCCGTTGACCTTTTGCAGCAGCGATTCGCGGCGGGAGAGACGTTCCTTGGTGATCTCTTTGCGCATCGTCAGGTCGTCCAGTTTGATCTCCTTGTTCGGGTCTTGATAAAACTGATACGGGTCGTAAGCCGCTCCGAGAAAACCCGCCATGCTGCCCTTGCCGATCACGTTGCTCTCCTGCGTCGGGCGCGGAAGCATGACGAACGGCAGCATCGGCACTTCCGGCGGCTTGAGGCGCGCGATCTGCGACGCGGCGTGCGGGAAGTCGTTCGGCGCGGGCGGCTCAAGCTGGCCGGACGGTGACACGCGGTCGGGCGTGTAGCCGGTCATCATCTGGTAATGCGCGGCGGTGTGGTTGAACAAACCGGCGGGCGTGTAACTCACGGAGCGGATGAGCGTGGCCTTGTCGATTTGCTGCGCGAGCTTCGGCATCACCTCGCTGAAGTGAATGCCCGGCACCTTCGATTTGATGGACTTGAACTCGCCGCGCACGTTCGAAGGCGCGTCCGGCTTCGGATCCCAGATGTCGATGTGGCTCGGCCCGCCTTGCAGGAAGACGAAGATGACGGACTTGGCCTTGCCCCAGCCGGGCTTGCCCTTCGGCGCGGGCGTCTCGGCCGCGGTGGCCTGCAAGCGCAGAATGTCCGCGAGCGAAATGCCGGCCATGCCCATGCCGCCGACGCGCAAGAATTCGCGGCGGCTGAAGCCGTCGCAGGTGCTGCCGGATTTTCCTGGAATGCTGATCATACAGACTCCTGTGGGTTGAGGTGAACGGTGAAAACGGATTGGGAAAGTGGAGCGGCGGCACGAATGACCGGCGACGTGGAGTTCAGCCCCAACGGGGCGTCATTCGTCAGCCCAGGGCAAAGCCCTGGGTTCACGTCGCGCTGAGAACCAAGCCCTGAAAGGGCGTCACAACCCGCCACGAGTTTCGCCCTTTCAGGGCTTCGATGATTTATATCCGTCGCACCCAGGGCTTTGCCCTGGGCTGTCGAATACCGGCCTTTCAGGCCTGCCAAATACGGCACCACAATCATGCCGCCCAGCACCACTGTGATGAGCAGCAGTTCCCAGCCTCCGATGAATGCGGCGAGAATCAAAGCTCACTCCTTTCAATCTCAAACCATTGCGGCAAGAACTTGCCAATCAGGTACAATCCACATCCAACGCTGAACCCAAGAGACGGCATGACGAACCAAGGTTTAAGCCGTGATGGAATGTGAGTGTCAAAAACCTCGGGAAACCCAAACTCGAAAACTAACAATCCAATTATCGCCATAGCACCAAGCCAGACCAAAATCACTCCGATCCACTTGATGACACGAGCCACATGTTCAGCTCTTGAGCCTTTGACTTCTGCTTGTTTTTTCATCGGTTAAACACAAACGACGAGCTGTTGATCAGCGCCCAGGTCAAATCTTGCGCCAGTTCCGAGCGCGAGGCGGCGCCGGCGAAATCAATCGCGGCCATTTCCTTCTCGGTCGGGAAACGGTTCAGGCAGGAGAGATAAATTTCCTCGATCAGCTTTTTGTCGTCCTTCTCGGACTCGACAAGTTTCGCGATGCGGCTGGTCGGCGAGCCGACGGCATCGCCAAGCGTCCGTCCGTTGATGAGGTTGAGCGCGTGCGAGAGCGTGAGGTTGCTGCTGCGCTCGCACTCGCAGGCGGACTGGCGCTTGGGCCGGCCAAAGAGCGCAAGGAAATCATTCCCCTGCACGGTGCCGTCAGGAATCTCCACCGACCGCATGCCCACGGGCATGTCTTTGAACTGCGGACGCTCACCCGTCGCCACGGCCACGGCGTCGAGCATCTGCTCCGCGCTCAGGCGGCGCGGCACCGCGTGCGAGAAGTTCACCGTGTCATCCTCGTTCCACTTGTTCGGGATGATCGACAACTGGTAGGTGCGCGACTGGCAGATGGCCCGCATGAGCGCGCGCGTGTCGAAGTTGCTCTTGATGAACTCCGCCGTGAGCGCGTCGAGCAACGCGGGATTGCTCGGCGGATTGCCGCCGCGAATGTCGTCCACGGGATCGATGATGCCCTTGCCGAAGAAGTAGCTCCAGGTGCGGTTGGCCATGGACTTGGCGAAGAGCGGATTCTCCTTCGACGTGAGCCAGTCCACGAACGGGTCGCGGCGATCCTCGCCGTCTTTCATTTCGCGCTCGCTGCCGAACGGAACTTTCGGTGTGACTGGCAAGTCGGTCTTGAGATGCTTCACTTCACCGCCGTTGAAGCTGCGATAAACAATCTCGTCACCGGGCAGCACGCCCTTCTTGAACGACACGCGGGCAAAGTGCGCACCGAACTCGTAATACTGGTTCTGCGTCCACTTCTCGAAAGGATGGTCGTGGCACTTGTTGCAGTTGAAGCGCACGCCGAGAAAGGTCTGACTCACGTCCTCGGTGATCTTGCCCGGCTCCTTGAGCACACGCAGATAATTCACAGCGGGATTCTGATACGCGCTGCCTTCAGCCAGCAGGACCGAGCGCACGAACTGATCGTAAGGCATGTTCTCCGCGATGCGTTTCGCGATCCACTCGCGATACACCCACACGCCCTTCTGGCCAAGTTGCTCGCTGTTGCACTGAAGCAGGTCGGCCCATTTGTTCGCCCAGGCTTTCACGTAGTCCGGGCTGCCAATGAGTTCATCAATGAGCTTGTCGCGCTTCTCCCGCGTCGGCGTTGTGTCGAGAAGGAAGGCGCGCACGCGCTCGGCCTTCGGCGGCAGGCCCGTGAGGTCGAGCGACACGCGGCGGATGAATTCGGCGTCCGTGCAAAGCTCGCTGGGCAGCGCCTTCATACGGCGCAACTTCGCGTTGACCAGCGGGTCGATGAAATTGTTCTCCGCGACATCCTTCCACTGATAGCCAGTGCGGTCGCCCATGATGGTCAGCAATCGTGTGCCGTAAATGCCTTCGTAGCGCACCAACACCGCCGCCTCGCCACGGCGCAAGCCTTTGACCAGACCGCTGCCATCCGCCTTGGCGACTTCGGTGTTGCTCACGCTGAAGTGCGCGTCACGCGTGACGTCGCGCGTGGTGCCGTCAGGATATTTCGCGATGACGAGCAACTGCTGCTCGCGTCCCGGCAAATCCATCTCCACGTCGCCGGGGAGAATCTCGATGCTGGTCGCGCGTGCGGCTTTCGCATCCTCACCCTTGGTGCCCTGGGCGATCCAATCGCGGAGCAACTGATGCTCGCGCGAGCCAGGCTTGATCGCTTGGCGTCCCTCGTGCGGAACCTCGGCCAGCGGCTTTTGCAGCATCAGGCTCTCGTCCACTTTCACGCGATTGAAACGTCGGCCCGAGATGTCATTGATCAGCGCGTGGTAATCGAAATCCGGATCGTAGCCGCGCAACGAAAGTTTGAACCCGTTCTTGCCCTG
>JANNGC010000048.1:0-2190 GCA_031380445.1 Pedosphaera sp. | reverse complement strand
CGAGGCGGCGGAGGCGAAGACGGGCGGCGAGATTTGCCCGACTTCCGGCATCGCCACGGCTGCGCTCGGCGAGGAGGTCGCGGTGGATTTTGGCGACGCGAAGCCGCTCTTTTTCTGCGGGCCGTCGCACGCCTACTCCGCGCTCGTCGAGGCGGCGGATGCGGAGGGAAACAGACTGCCCGCCATCGCGGCGGCGGGCGGCGATGGTGGTGGTGGCGATTTTCCCATCGCGGAGAGCGGCTACACGGAGGGGACGAAGAAATTGCTCATCATCCGCGTGGATTTCCCGGACTTCGCGGGGCAGGTGGTGAGCGACGCGACGCTGACTTCGCTCATCGCAAACATGAAGACGCAGTGGGACGCGATGAGCTACGGCAAGCTGACGTGGACGGCGCTCGGCAGCGGCTCGGCCTTCACGCCGACACTGCGCCTGCCGAACGGGCACGCGAGCTACACGGACTTCGCAACGATGCTCGGCGCGGCGCGCGCGGCGGCGGCGGACGCGGGCTACAACTACCAAGATTACAACTTCGATGTCGTGGTCACGGGCGACAAACCGGACGTGGGCTTTGGCGGCGTGGCCTACGTCGGCGCGCGCGGCGCGCACATTGCGAACGGCTACTTCGACGAGCGCGTGACCTCGCACGAACTCGGCCACAACAAGGGTCTCTGGCACGCGCACTATTGGAACACCGCCAACGCCTCGACCATCGGCACCGGCACGAGCGACGAATACGGCGGGCCGTACGACGTGATGGGCAACGGCAACTACAGCGCGGCGCATTATTCGGCGGGCAAAAAATATGTGCTCGGCTGGATCACGCCCGCCATGGCGCCGCTCGCGCCGAGCGGCACGACCACGTATCGCATTTACACGCACGACCAGCAGAGCGTGAACAATCTCATCAGCACCGTGCGCGCCTCGCGCGGCGGGCAGGATTATTTTGTGGAATACCGCTCGCGCTACACCGGCGACGACATACGCAACGGCGTGCTGCTCCACTGGTGCGACGACGACGGCAACAACGCCACCGTCCTCGACGCGCGCCCCGGCGAGAATGGCGACGCGCTGTATCTTGGCCGCACATTTTCGGACACGGGCGCGGGCGTTCACATCACGCCGGTCGCGCGCGGGAATGTATCGCCGGACTACATGGATGTCGTCGTGACGATGGGCAACGCTTCCTCCAATCGTCCGCCCGTCGTCATTGTCACCGCCGACCGCACGACGGCGACCACCGGCCAGGCCATCAACTTCAACGCCAGCGCCACGGACACGAACGGCAACGCGCTCGCCTACTATTGGGAGTTCGGCGACGGCACGCACAGCATCGCGAACGATTCCGACGAGTCGCACAGCTTCGGTACGGCGGGCGAGTATGTCGTGCAATGCACGGTCAGCGACATGCGCGGCGGCACGGCACGGGACAGCGTTGTTGTGCGCGTCGGCTCGCCGAGCGTCTTCCGCATCAGCGGGCACGTCGTGGATCAGAACAGCCAGCCCGTGCGCGGCATCAAGGTCAGCGCGGGGTCAAAATTCGCCTACACGGACAGCGACGGGACTTACACCGTCGCGGGACTGGCGGCGGGCAGTTACACGGTGAGCTGCGCGGAACTGGTGTCGGCGAACACGAGTTTCGCGAATCCGTTCTTCGCGAATCCAGTGACCGTGGGGCCGAATTTTTCCGGCGCGGATTTTCTGACCGGCACCGGCCCGGCGGTGAATTACACCACGCTGATCAATTCCAACGCGACGTGGCGCTACCTCGATGATGGCAGTGATCAAGGCACGGCCTGGCGTGCGACGAATTTCAACGACGCGGCGTGGAGCAGCGGCGCAGGCGTCCTCGGCTACGGCCAGAGCAACGAGACCACGGTGTTGAACTACGGCACCAACGCGGCGGCGAAATTTATCACCTACTATTTCCGCCGCGCCTTCACGCTCGCGAATCCGACGAATTTTCCGAGCTACAATCTCGGCATCCTGCGCGATGACGGCTTCGTGGCCTATCTGAACGGCGTGGAAATTTGGCGCGACAACATGCCGGCGGGCGCGATCACCGCCGCGACGCTGGCGGCGGCCACGGTGGAACCGAGTTCCTATCTCGCCACCAATCTGCCGCCATCGCTCTTCGTTGCGGGGACGAACGTGCTGGCGGTCGAGGTGCATCAGGTCGAGGGCACGAGTTC
>JANNGC010000011.1:0-4180 GCA_031380445.1 Pedosphaera sp. | reverse complement strand
CGACCCCACCCCCACCGCCCCGCCCTTTTTGTGGCGTCGGGCGCTACGCGTCTGGTTTGGGTGTGCGGTCGTTTTCGCGCCGCTTTTCCCATTCTCACCAACAGGTTAAAACCGCCTCTCGTCACCTTTGCCGCTCCTGCGCCGTCTCCGGCACAACCGCGTGAACACTCTGGAATCGAATTTGCGCGCGGGTTCGGAGTCATTAAAAAAGTCTCATGCACGAAGCAACGGCTCAAGCAGTGTCGAAACGCGCGGATCATTTTGCGAAATGGTTCGCGGTGCTGTCCTGCGTGGCCGTCCTCGGAGCCGGCTGCACCGCCGCGCATCACCGCCGCGCGGCCGACAAGGAAGTCTATGGCATCGTGCAGCAGGCGGAGTGGCAGATTTTTGGGAAGACTAACGCGCTGAACATCGACACCCCCTACTCCGCCCGGAAGCCCATGGAGATTCTCCCTTCCGAACTGATCGAGGATCGGCTCCAGACCAACCGCCGCACGCTGACCATCGAGGGCGCGCTCGACCTCGCGGTCCACAACAGCCGCCGCTACCAGACGGAGAAGGAGCGGCTTTATCTGACTGCGCTCGCGCTCACCGGGGATCGTTACGCCTTCAGCCCGCAGTTCTTCGCCCGCAGCAGCGCGAGCATCGAGCGGACGCCCGGTGGGGAGCGGGCCGGCCGGCTTGGCACCGATCTCGGCCTCGGCAAGCTGCTCAAGACCGGCGGCGCGTTGAGCGTGGCGCTGGCGAATGATGTCCTGCGCTATTTCACCGGCGACTCGCGCCGCGAGGTTCTGTCCATCATCTCGGTGAATCTCACGCAACCGCTGTTGCGCGGCTTTGGCCGCAACAGTCCCGAGGTGGAAAATCTCAAGCAGTCCGAGCGCGACGTGATGTATGGCATTCGTGACTACTCATTTTTCCAGGACGAGTTCGCGCTGGAAATCGTGAACGACTACTTCGCGCTGCTCGAACAGAAGGACGTGATTCGCAACCGCTACACCAACTACCTCGGGCGCGTCCGCTCCACCCAGCGGCTCGAGGCGCGCAAGGACCGCGACAAGTCCTCTGACGTGGACCAGGCCCGGCAGGCCGAGCTGTCCGCGCGCAACAATTACGTGAACGCCGTGGCCGGCTACCGCAACTCGCTCGACCAGTTCAAAATCAAACTCGGCCTCCCGCTCGGCGAAAAAATTTATCTCGATGATCAGGCGCTTGCGGAAGTGAAGGCCGCCGGACTCGTGCCCGCGCCGCTCGATCCGGTGCTGGCCTACCGGCTCGCCGTGGAGAAGCAGTTGCCCATCCTCAATGCCATCGATCAGTTCGAGGACACGAAGCGGAAAATTCGCCTCGCGGTGGACGCCTTCAAACCCGGCCTTGACCTCGACGGGCGCGTGTCGCTCGACTCGACGCGCCCCGCGGATTACACGCGCTTCAATCCCAAGCTCGTCCGCGCCGAGGCCGGCGTGACGCTCGATCTGCCCATTGATAATTTGTCCGAGCGGAACACCTACCGCCGCACGCTCATCGCCTTCGAGGCCGAGTTGCGCAACCTCACGCTCACACTCGACAGCTTGAAGGACAGCATCGAACGCGGGCTGCGCACACTGGAACAGCGCCGGCAGAATTACATGATTCAGCAGAGCGCGCTGGAACTGGCCAACCGCCGCGTGGTCGGCGGCAACCTGCGGATGCAGGCCGGCGTGGCCGAAGTGCGCGATCTCGTCGAGGCGCAGGACGCGCAAATCTCCGCCCAGAACGCCGTGACCTCCGCCCTCGTGGATTACCAGGAGTCCCGCCTGCAACTGATGCTCGACATCGGCGCGCTCCAGACCGACGGCGCAAAATTCTGGCTCAAGGATCATCTCGCCGGCTTCCTCCCGGCGAATACGGTGGCGGAGAAAGCACCCGCGCCGGATCAGTCCGTGATTCCGCCCGACGAATTTTTCAACAACTGACATGAATTATCGCAGCGTCTTCTCAACCGTCGTCCGGCTGGTGAAACAGCGGCCGCTCCTCTTCGCCATCGTTGGCGCATTGGTGCTGGCGGGGCTGGTCTTTCTGTTCACGCGCGCCGGCTCCGCGCCGGTGGCCTACAGTTCGTATCAGGTGAAGCGGGCGGATTTTCTCATCTCGATTGTCGAAGGCGGCACGCTCGAAGCGGTGGATGAAGTGAGCATTCGCAACGAGGTCGAAGGCACCGCGCGCATCATCCGCATCGTGCCCGAGGGCAGCTACGTGAAGGCGGGCGACCTGCTGGTGGAGCTGGATTCCTCCGCTTCGCAGGACGCGGTGAACGTGCAACAGATCGCCGTTGAGAAAGCGCGCTTCGCCCTGATTCAAGCCGAGCAGCAATTGGAGATTCAAAAGAGCACGGCGGAGAGCGACCTCGCGGCGGCGGAATTGAAAGTCGAGTTCGCCGCGTCCGACTTGAAGAAATACATCGAGGGCGAGGAGAAGCAGCTCGACCGCAACGCGCAAATCGAAATCACCAACGTCGTCGAGGCGCTGGCCATCGCCGAGGACCGGCTGGCCTGGAGCCAGAAACTTTTTGAGCAGGGTTTCGAGACCAAGAGCACGCTCGACAAGGACCGTCTCACCGTCTCGCAGAGCAAGCTCAAGCTCGAGCAGGCCCAGAAGGCGCTCTCGATGTTGCGCGAGTTCGACGCAAAGAAAAAACGCCGCGAGCTGGATTCCGCGCACACCGAGGCCATCCAGAACCGCGAGCGCGTCCGGCTCCAGGGCGAACGCGTGAAGGCGCAGTATCAGGCCGATGTCGCCACGCAAAAGAGCACGCTCGAACTGAATCGCACCAAGCTCGAACGCGACATGAAACAGCTCACGGCCACGAAAATTCACGCGCCCCAGGACGGGCTGGTGGTCTATTCCGGCGGTGGCGGTGGCGGCGGCGGCGGACGTTACAGCAGCGAGTCGATGATCGAAGAAGGTGCGGTGGTGCGCAACCGGCAGGAGTTGATCAAGCTCCCGGACGTTTCGCAGATGAAGCTGCTCGTCCGCATTCACGAGTCGCACATCAACCAGGTTCACGTCGGCCAGATCGCGTTTGTAGTGCTGGACTCGATGCCTGATTTGCGGCTGCGCGGCGTGGTCAACAAGGTCGGCATCCTGCCGGACAGCAGCAGTCGTTGGAGCAATCCGAACTTGAAAGTTTATGCCACGGAAATCCTCGTCACCGACACACTCCCGGATGTGAAGCCTGGTGTCTCCGCGCGCGCAGAAGTCGTCATCACCAATCTCAACGACGTGCTGACCGTGCCGATCCAGTCCGTCTCGACACGCAAGGGCGAGCAGGTGGTTTTCCTCGCCAGCGCGCCGGAGCAGCCCGTGAAAGTTTCCGTGGGGATGTATAACACCAAGTTCATCGAGATTACGGCGGGGCTGAAAGCCGGCGACGCCGTGCTGCTCGCGCCGCCGTTCAACACGGATGAGAAAGACCTCGGCGGCGCGGTCTTCGCGCAGGGCGAAGAAATTCCCAGCGCGGCTTCCAACCAAGTCGTGCGGCCCGCGCGCGGACGCGAGGAATCGGCAGGCGGATTATCAGGTCGCAACGGAAACGGCGGCGGCGTGGACGGTGGCGGTGCGCCGCGTGATCCTGCAGCCGGCGGCGGACGACGCGGCGGTGGCGGCGGTGGCAGTCGGACGAATTCTCAGGAGTTGATCAAGCAATTCGACAAGGACGGCGACGGCCAGTTGAACGATGCAGAACGGGCCGCGATGCGCGAACGATTCCCCGGCGGCGGCGGTGGCGGCGGTCGCCCGCGCAACAGTTCCCCGGCGGAGCCGGCGGCGAGGTAATTTCGGCCTCCGCACTTCATTGGATGCAACCTCCTGATTCCATCATCCGCCTCGAAGGCTTGGAGAAACGCTACGTGCTCGGCGGCGAGGTCGAGGTGCGGGCGTTGCGCGGCGTGGACTTGGACGTGCAGCGCGGTTCCTACGTCGCGATCATGGGACCGTCCGGCTCCGGCAAATCCACGATGCTCAATCTCATCGGCTGCCTCGACCGGCCCACCGCGGGCCGCTACATCCTCGGCGGTATTGATGTGTCGCAGATGCCCGATGATGAACTGTCCGAGGCGCGCGGGCGCACCATCGGTTTCATTTTTCAGTCCTACAATTTGATCGCGCAGCTCACCGTCATCGAGAACATCCAGGTGCCGCT